>JANLYK010000078.1:0-2230 GCA_031365595.1 Chloroflexota bacterium
CCGTCCGACGCGCAGCGCGGGCCGCCGCCCGGTGAACCCGTTCCTCCTGGGCGCTGAGCCAGGGCTTGTCAGTCCCGATCTCGCCGATGATCCCCGAGCGGATCCCGGTCTCCCCCACCCCGACGGTGGCGTCGCGGACGATGACGTCGGCAAGGGCGTCGACGGACCGGCGGTCGATCCGCGCCTCCGCGGGATAGTGGGCGCCGCGGGCCCAGCCCGCACCCATGACGACGTGCAGTCCGGTCGCCCGGGCGATTCCGGCCAGCCACGTCGGGTCGCGGCCGACCCCGTCGAGGGTCAGATCCACGATCGTCCCGCCGCCGACCGCCCGGAACGCGGCCAACTCCTCGGTGATCAGGGGCTCGTCGCGGCGCAGCTCCCAGTAGTCCCAGCGGTTCGGGATGTGCCAGAGGGCGATCGCGGTGTGCTCGTGCGGGAGAACCCAACCGAGCTCGGCCGGATCGATCGGGCCGAGGACGGACTGGACGCGCCCGGTCGCGGTCCCGCCGGGTGGCCCGTCGCTCACGACGCGGCGCGACCCGCCCGGGCCGACTCGTACGCCAACGGGGCCGCTGGGGTGATCGGCTCGGGCGCCGCCGCACCCTTCGATGCGAGCATGGTCTCGAGGATCGCGAGGACTCGGCGCTCGGCGTCAGAGCGACGGTAGGCCGCGCCGGCCTCGGCCGCCTCGATCAGCATGCCGTCGAGAAGCGCGGCCAGGGCATGCCCAACGGAGGGGATGTCGAGCCACGGCGGCAGCTCGCCGCGCATCACGCCCTCCTGGAGCACGAGCACGACCGCGGTCACCGTCTCGCGCCGACGCCGGAGGAGCATCTCGCGGATCGCGGGATCCGTATCGGCTTCGGCCCAGGCCTGGAGGATCAGGAACCCGGAGCCGCGCTCCGACTGCTCGACCGCGAGGTTGTCGAACCAGAAGCCGACCGCCGCCGCGATCCGGTCCCGATAGCCGCTGACCGCAGCGAGCCGGCCGCCGAGCTGGGCCAGCTCCTGGTCGGTGATCAGGTCGCAGCCGGCCAGGATCAGGTCCGACTTGCTCCGGAAGTACGTGTAGATCGCGCCGACCGACAGGCCCGACTCGCGGACGATGTCCTGCATCGTCGCGCGGTGGAAGCCACGCGTGGCGAAGACGGCGAGGGCCGCCCGAATGATCCGGTCGCGGACTTCCTGTTCGTGCTGAGCCGAGACGCGCGGCATCGAGCCTCCTGGAGAATAGTCTCTCCCCTAGCGTACCCATGGCGTTCCCGAACGACAAGTCTTGACAAAACGAATGCTCATTCTCTATGGTCGCGGCGAGATCACCGACCCGCCACTGCGCCACGTGACACGTCCCGTGGCCGCCGACCGAAAGGGCATCCCGATGCTGTTCTCCCGCTGGGGCGCGTTCGTCCACCGCTTCCGCCGACCGATCGCCCTGATCACCATCGTCCTCGCGGTCGCGTCCGCGAGCCTGGCCGCCCGGGTGACCGACTCGCTCGTGTCCGGCGGCTGGACGGATCCGGCCTCGGATTCCACTGCGGTCGCCACTCGCCTCGCCGACGAGTTCGGCGCCGGGCGCGGCTCGATCGTCGCCGTGTTCTCGGGCGACGCCGCCGCCGATGCCCGCTCCGCCGCGTTTCAGGCACAGATGGCCTCGTCCCTCAAGCGCCTTGCGGCGGATCCCATCGCCGATGGCGTCATCGGGTACACCGAGACCGGCGACGACCGATTCATCTCGACGGACGGTCACTCCGCATACGCCGTGGTCCGGCTGACGATCACCGACGAAGCCTCCTCGAACGAGATGCCGAAGATCCGCGGCCTGATCGACCAGCCGGCCGCAGGCACGACCCTTCGCCTCGCCGGCGTCGGCCCGTTCACCGAGGACCAGGCGCACCAGTCGGAGAAGGAGCTCGTCCAGGCCGAGCTCGTGTCGGGGCCGTTCGCCCTGCTCATCCTGCTCGCGGTCTTCGCCTCGGTCGTCGCCGCCGGGCTGCCGCTCCTCGTCGCCGGCCTCGCCATCCCGACGACCCTGGCCGGGGTTTATCTCGTCGCCCAGACGACCGAGCTCTCGATCTACGTCCAGAACGTGGCGACGATGCTCGGTCTCGCGCTCGCGATCGACTACTCCCTGTTCATGGTCAGCCGCTTCCGCGAAGAGCTGCGCCGGGGCCGGACCGTGGCGCAAGCGGTCGAGACGACGGTCGCCACGAGCGGCAAGGCGGTGGCCTTC
>JANLYK010000080.1:0-2678 GCA_031365595.1 Chloroflexota bacterium
CCGCGGCCGCGAGGCGGCGGACGATCCGGAGCCGGTTGACGTCGGCGAGCGCTTTGTGGACGAGGCGCAGCTCGCGCAGCTCGTCGGGCTGAAGGACGGCGTTCGCGAGCGTGCTGCGCACGCGGGCGGGAGAGGGGCTCACGGGTTCGCTCCGTCTGAGGGATCGAGTGACGGTCGCATCAATGACGGTTTATATCAATGGAGGTTGATCCTACCGACGTCGGGGCCCGGTGTCAACCGGGCCGCAACGGACAGGAGACCGGCGTCCCTGATGATGCGGGCGAGCGCGAGCCACCGGGGCGG
This sequence comes from Chloroflexota bacterium, assembly GCA_031365595.1. Lineage (GTDB taxonomy): Bacteria > Chloroflexota > Limnocylindria > Limnocylindrales > CSP1-4 > CF-46. The sequence continues at coordinate 304 of JANLYK010000080.1, forward strand.
CGCTGTGTCAGCCACGAGGAGAAGCATCCATGGGCAAGCCCCCGCTGCTGGCCGTCCGCTTCGTCGTGACGAACCTCGCCGCCGCTCTCACGGTCGGTGTGCTGCCGCTGCCGCTGGTGGTTCCAGCTGCTCAGGCCGCCGGTGGCACGACGACGCTGGTCAGCAGCGCTCTGGATGGGACGCCCGGGAACGGCTCCAGCTCCAGCTATGCCCTCACGATCGCCGGCGACGGGTCGGCGATCGCCTTCACCTCGTCGGCCACCAACCTGCTCGCACCCGCCCTGGATGCGAATGGGGTCAGCGATGTGTTCGTGAAAGTGGTCTCGTCGGGCGCTGTCGAGCTCATTTCCGTCGCCAATGGCGGAGGGCCCGCGGACGGTCGCTCGTCCCTCAGCGATATGTCTCCCGACGGGCGCTGGGTGGCGTTCACGTCGCTGGCGACGAACTTGACGGCCGTTTCATTGTCGTCGTGCTGTGAGCGGGCCTACTTGCGTGATCGGATCGGCGGCACGACCGTGTTGCTCGACGGTGCCGGGTCGGCGCTGCTGTCGGACGAAGCTGAATTCGTGTTCTTCGACTCGGGTCGCGACGACCTCGTTGCCGGGCAGCTGCAGGACGGCCAGTCCGACCTGTTCCGGCTCGTGCGAGCCACGGGCTCGATCGCCCTGGTCAGCGTCGGCGCCGATGGCTTCGAGGCCGACGCATCCATGGAGCTCCGCTTCATCAGCTCGAACGGTCGGTTCGCCGGAGTCTGGAGTGCTGAGGACGACCTGGTGCCGAACGACACCAACTCGACGCCTGATGTGTTCCTCCGCGACATCGACACGGCCCGGACCGAGCGGATCAGCGTCACGACGGGCGGTGGCCAGACCCATGACATCTGCACCTGCATTTCCTACGGAGCGGCCGGCGGGATCAGCGAGGACGGCAACCTCGTGCTCTTTGACTCCCGGGCCGATGACATCGTCGTGGGTGACACGAACCAGGAGCGGGACGTCTTCCTGCGTAACCGGATCGCCAACACGACGATCCAGGTCAACGTCAAGCCCGATGGGACCCAATCGAACCGGGAGGGCTACTACTCCCGGCTGACGCGAGACGGCCTTCATGCCGTGTACGCCTCCTACGCGACGGACCTCGCTCCCGGGACCGTTGCACCGCGGAACGCCGTCCTTGCCGACCTGACCGTGTCGCCGCCGGTCGCGGAGATCATCAGCCAAGGCGGCGGCGGCCCCAATGGCGGCGTCCTGCCAGGCGTCGGCGTCGATGTCTCAGACGACGGGCGATACGTGACCTTCGCCTCGTCGACCGGGGGCGTCGGACCGGCCAACTCTTATCAGGTGTACCTCCGCGATCGGCTGCCTCCCGGCGACACCGTGCCGCCGGCCGTGATCGGCGTCCCGGACCGAGCCGCGAACAGGGCAGGCTGGTATCGCGCGCCCGTCACGATCGACTGGCAGGCCACCGACCCCCCGGCCAGCTCCGGAACGCCGACCGATCCAGCCGATACCCTCGCCGCGACCGATGGCTTCGAGCACGCGTACGTCTCCGGCGCGAGCTGTGATCCGGCAAATAACTGCGCTACGGGGTCCCTCCGCCTGTCGATCGACAGAACAGCGCCCTCCGCCACTGGCGCGTCCGCCTCCACCGCGGCGATCCCGCTCGGTGGCGCGGCCCGGATCGACCTCAGCGCAACGGACGGCCTGTCTGGCATCGCAGGCGGCGAATGGTTCGTCGGTGCCGATCCCGGTGAGGGTTCGGGTGCGCCCGGAGACGTCACGGCCGGCGGAGTCGCCTTCGTCGTCGGTTCGGACCTGCCGACCGGGAGCCGGACGATCAGCGTCCGGGCCTTCGATGCAGCCGGTAACTGGAGCGCGGTCCGGACGGTCTCGCTCCGCGTCACGGCGGTCGAGTCGTCGACCGCCTGCAACTTCGAGCAGGATGCGACGGAATCCAACGACACGATCAGGCTCTCCGCCGAGCAGGGACGTTCCACGGCGCTCCTGTGCCGCGCCCTCCCCCTCGACATCGCGACGCCGGGCCAGTATGGCCCGGCCTCGACTGGCGCCGGGTTCAATGCGTCCGCCGCGCTTGCGCCCGGCACCGTCCCGACTGGAAGCTCGGTCCGGAGCTTCCTGGTCCATGCCGACCGGGCCTATACCGTCACCCAGAACGGCGACTTCCTCGTCCGGCAGGTCCGGCTCGACTTCAACGGCGGCACCATCCTCGGCCTTGCGGTCCGCGACGGCACCCTGAACACGACGGATGTGCTCGGGGCACCCGGCACGTTGCTTCCGACGAACCTCGTCTACCGCGGCCACGAGATCAACGTGCCCAGCGGACGGACCTTCCTGAACCCGAAGGACTGGGCGATC
>JANLYK010000082.1:0-2073 GCA_031365595.1 Chloroflexota bacterium
TGAGAACATCGAACGCAAGTTCGCAGACCTGGGTGCGAGAATCGCGCGCCTCGAAGAAGGGACCGTTTCCACCTCCTCATGAAGATCGGTATCGACCTCGGCACGGCCAACGTGCTCGTTTACGTCAAGGGCAAGGGCGTCGTGATCACGGAACCGTCCGTGGTCGCGGTGTCCGACGACAACCGGATCGTGGCCGTCGGCGAGGAAGCCCGCGAGATGATCGGGCGGACGCCCGGCAACATCACCGCCATCCGGCCGATGAAGGACGGCGTGATCGCCGACTACGTCATCACCGAAGCGATGCTCCGCTTCTTCATCAACAAGGCCACGAAGGGCCGGATCGGCTTCTCGCGACCCGAAGTGATGATCAGCGTCCCGGCCGGGGTCACCTCGGTCGAGAAGCGCGCCGTCCGCGACGCGGCGCTCAAGGCCGGCGCCAAGGAGGCGTACCTGATCGAGGAGCCCCTCGCAGCGGCGATCGGGGCCAACGTCCCGATCAGCGGGCCGTCCGGGAACATGGTCATCGACATCGGTGGCGGGACCAGCGAGATCGCGGTCATCGCCCTCGGCGGAATCGTGGTCTCGACCTCGCTCCGGGTCGGCGGCAACAAGTTCGACGAGCACATCGCGACGTACATCCGCAAGAAGTACAACCTGATGATCGGCGAGCGGACCGCGGAAGAGGTCAAGATCCAGATCGGGACGGCCCTTCCGCTCGAGCGCGAGCTCCAGATGGAGGTCCGCGGGCGCGACCTCATCGCAGGCTTGCCGCGCACGATCCCGATCACCAGCTCCGAGGTGATGGAGGCCATCGAGGCCCCACTCCAGCAGCTCGTGGCCGCCGTTCGGACGGTCCTCGAGCAGACCCCGCCCGAGCTCAGCTCGGACATCATCGACAAGGGCATGGTCATGTCCGGCGGCGGATCGATGCTCCGCAACATCGACAAGCTCCTGACCCAGGTCACCGGCGTGCCCTGCCACGTCGCGGAGAACCCGCTGAACTGCGTCGCCCTCGGGACCGGGATCGCCCTGGAGCACTTCGACTTCTTCAAGAAGTCGCTCGTGTCCCAGATCTAGGGGTTCCGTGACGCCGTCCGGGGGCTCATTCTTCGCGGATTTGCATACCCATTCCCGGGCGTCGTTCGACTCGCTCGCCTCGCCGGCGTCGCTCATCCGGACGGCGGCCGCCCGCGGCCTGACCCACCTCGCGATCACCGACCATGACCGGATCGACGGCGCCCTCGAGGCTCGCGACCGGGCGGCCGAGCTCGCGCCGGGCCTGACCGTGATCGTCGGCGAGGAGGTCCGCACGGCCGACGGCGACCTCGTCTGCCTGTTCCTCGAGCGGGCGATCCCGCCCGGCTTGCCGGTCGAGGACGCGATCGTGGCCGCCCGTGCCCAGGGCGCGCTCGTCGGAGTGCCCCACCCGTTCGATCGGTTTCGGGGGTCGCTCCTGCGCGACGCCCGGATGGAGCGCCTCGCCCCCCTCGTGGATTGGGTCGAGACCCACAATTCCCGGATCATCGGCGGCGCGGGCAACCAGAAGGCGGCCGAGTTCGCTCGTGCCCACCATCTGCCCGGGATCGCCGTGTCCGACGCCCACAGCGCGTTCGAGATCGGCGTGTCGTACACGATCCTCGATGGCGACCCGTCAACGACCGCGGGCCTCCTGGCGGCCCTTCCGAGCGCGCGGTTCATGACCGGCCGAGCGTCGTTCTACGTCCGCCTGCTCACCCCGCTTGCGAAGGTGATCCAGCGTGCCCGGGGCAATGGCCGGGTCCGACCGACCGACGGGTCCCTGACCGCGGCCGCCCGATGAGCACGACACGGGGCAGCGACGCGGGCGCGTCCGACGCGGGCGCGACCGACGCGGGTGCCAACGACGAGGTCAACGCCGACCAGCTGTCTCTCGGTCGACGACTGCGTCAGCCGCGGACGATCATCTCGCTCGTCCTGCCGCTCATCCTGCTCGCCCTGTTCGCGCGGGCCCTGCCGGGCTTCAAGCTGGACAAGGTGCCCGGACTCATTCTCCAGGCGAATGTCCTCCTGCTCCTGGTCGCGTTCCTCGTGTTC
>JANLYK010000228.1:0-7237 GCA_031365595.1 Chloroflexota bacterium
AAGAGGCGCGCCGGGCGGATCGACTTCGACGATCTCCTCGCGGGCACGATCGAGTTGCTCGAGACCGATGCGGACGCGGCGGCGATGATCCGCGCCCGGAAGTCGTGGTTCAGCGTCGATGAGTACCAGGACACGAACCCGCATCAGCAGCGCCTGCTCGAGTTGTGGGCCGGCGCGAGGAACGACATCTGCGTCGTCGGGGACGAGGACCAGACGATTTACACGTTCACAGGCGCCTCGTCCGCGTACCTGACCGGCTTCGCGGCTCGCCATCCGGGCGCGCGGGTGGTGGCCCTGACGGAGAACTACCGCTCGACGCCGCAGGTGCTCGCTCTCGCGAACCGCCTGCTCGCGGCCGATGGCCGGAACAAGGCGCTCAGCGCGACCCGTCCGGACGGACCGGCCCCGACCGTCGAGGGCTACCAGGACGGCGACGTCGAGCTGTCCGCGACGATGCGCCGGATCAAGGGCCTCCTGGCGGGGCTGGGCGGCGACCCGGTCGAGCCTGCGGAGATCGCGATCCTCGTCCGGATGAACGCCCAGCTCGCGCCGATCGAGGAGGCGTTGACCCGGGCGGGCATCGCCTACCAGGTCCGCGGCGTGCGCTTCTACGATCGACCCGACGTGGTCGGCGCGGTCGGCGCGATCCGGCGGATGAAGAGCGAGGCCACCGGGCGTGCCCTCGCGACGGCGATCCGGGCACTGTTCCGGACCGAGCTCGGGCATGAGGCCGACGGGCCGGCCGCGGCAGTCGGGCCGCGCGGCGACGAGGCCCGCGAGCGAGCGGCCGCGCTCGAGACGATCCTCGCGATCGTCGACGAGGTCGTCCGCGCCGATCCGGCGTCCGACGTGACCGCGATCCGAGCCGAGCTGGAGCGGCGCGCCGCCCACGAGCGCAACGGTGCCTCGGACGGGGTGAACCTGCTGACCTACCACCGCGCCAAGGGGCTCGAATGGGACGCCGTGTTCCTGCCGATGCTCGAGGATGGGACGCTCCCGATCCGCCAGGCGTTCGACGACGAGGAGGCGCTCGCCGAGGAGCGCCGGCTGCTCTACGTCGGGATCACCCGGGCTCGTCGTCACCTGCACCTGTCCTGGGCGGATCGGCGTGAGACGCGCGGTCGCGAGACCCGCCGGACCCGGAGCCGGTTCCTGGCCGGGCTGACCGGTTCGGCCCAACGAACCGGGATCCGGCACGCCGACGGCGGCTTGCGTCCTGCCTCGGCCGGCGCCCGGCCGCGACGCGCGGTCGAGGGCGAGGACCCGCTGTTCGATGCGCTGCGGGCGTGGCGGACCGAGCGGGCCCGCGAGGAGGAGAAGCCAGCCTACGTGGTGGCGTCCGACGCGACCTTGTCGGCGATTTCCGCCGCTCGCCCGAGCAGTCTTGCGAGCCTCGAGCGGGTCAACGGCATCGGCCCCGCCAAGCTCGACAAATACGGCCCTGACATCCTCGCGGTCGTAGCCTCGATCGTGCCGGTCGAGCCGGCCGGCTGAGTCCGTGCCGGCGCAGCCGGCGGGGCTCTCCGGACGCCCGCGGCGCCGAGCCACGCGAGGCTGTCAGTCGTCGTTGCCCTTCCCGTCTCCCTTGCCCTTGCCATCGCCCTTGCCGGGATTGGCCTTCGGGACCGGGGTCGGGGAGGGGCGGACGCTCGGCTTGGGTGTCGCGGCCGGCGCGGCGCTGGCGTCGGCGGCGGTCGCGCCGGTCCCGAACGGGCGGTCGGCCCCGCTCGCGGCGGCCAGAGCGGCCACGGCGACGACGAGCCCCAGCGCCAGCGCGACGGGCGCGGGCACGCGGTGGCGTCGGTCGGTGGCCCCCATCCGAGAGGCAACGGGCGCCGGGTCGGGATTCGGATCGGCCCGGAGGTCGGTGTCCTCCGGGTCGAAGCCACGGGGCACGGGTCCGTGGCTGGCGGCAGCTCGGGACGGGACGGCGACGCCGACCTCATCGGCGTGGACCGCCTCGATGCCCGCGCCGGCGCCCGCGGCCGCAGCCGCCACGATCGAGATCGGGATCGCCATCGTCTGCTGGTCGCCGAGCGCGGCCTCGATCGATGCCGCGAATGCTCCGACATCAGCCGGCCGTTGCGCCGGATCCACCGAGAGACCGCGGCGGACCGCGCCGTCGAGGGCGGCCGGCACCCCGTCGATCGGCGGCGGGCCCGCCTCCTGGGCATCGGCCAGGGCGACCGGCGAGGTCGCGTCGTACGCCGGGTGGCCCGCGAGCATCTCGTAGGTCACCGCCGCGAGCCCGTGCAGGTCGCTGGCCGGTGTCGAGGTTCCGCCTCTGAGCTGCTCCGGGGCGAGGTAGCGCATCGTGCCCATCAGGAGGCCGGTCGCGGTCACGGCGTTCGCGTCGCCGCTCGCGTGGGCGATCCCGAAGTCGGTCAGGCGCGCCTCGCCAGAACCGGACAGAAGGATGTTGCCGGGGGTCACGTCGCGGTGGACGATCCCCGCCTGATGGGCGGCGGCGAGGGCGGCGGCGACGTCGGCCACGATCGCGGCCACCGCATCGGGGCTGAGCGCAGGCGTGGCGGGCGTCTGGCCGGCCAGGCGCTGGGCGAGCGATTCGCCGTCTACGAAGTCGAGGACGAGGGCCGCCTCGCGCTCCCCGATCTGGAGGTCGCGAACGCGGACGATGTGCGGCTCGTCGAGGCTGCGCAGGGCGTCGAACTCGCGCTGGAGGCGGCGCTTGCCTGCCTCGTCCCCGAAGACGACCGGGTGGAGGCGCTTGACCGCGACGATCTCACCGGTCGTTTCGTCGCGGGCGCGCCAGACCTCGGCCGAACCGCCGACGCCGGCCGGCTCGAGCAGGGTGTAGCGATCGAACAGGACGGTCTGCTCCATCGTTCCATGGTCGCCGATCGACGGGCGCGGACCCCGAGGCGGCCTCCGTGACCGGGTTGCAGAACCATCGCAAACGGCACGAATCGGTGCCGGGCCGCACCGTGTGCCGGTCCGCAGGTCGTCGTTCCGCGACGCGGACCGGGCGGATCGGGCACGCTGCCATCGATGCCCGACGATCGCTCGCCGCCCGCCCCTGACCCGATCCCGCTGGCCGTGCTCCGCCCGGCGATCGTGTATTCGATCCTGTTCGGCGCACAGGGCGCGTATCTCCCGTACATCTCGATCTATCTCGCCTCGACCGGCCTGGATCTCGGCACCGTCGGGGCGTTGATCGCGCTCTTCGCGGTCGTCAGCGTGGTCGCCGCCCCGTGGTGGGGCGTCGTCGCCGATGGCAGCGGAGACATCCGCGGGCCCGTCCTCTTCGCGGGCCTCCTGTCTGGTGTCGCGATCCTCGCTCTCGCGCTCGCAATCGGGCCTGTTCTGATCGCGCTCGCCACCGTGTTCTTTGCCGCCGCGTGGGCTGGGGTCATCCCGATGATCGACAGCCGCACGGTCCGGATGGTCGGCCACCGCGATCGGTTCGGACAGGCTCGTGCGCCAGGTTCGGGCGCCTTCGTCGTCATCGCGTTCGTGACCGGCGCGGTCGTCGCCGCCACCGGCCCCAAGGGGATGTTCCTGGTCTACGGGCCGCTCGTGGTCCTGACCGGCGTGAGCGCCTGGCTGCTCCTGCGCCTGCCCGGCTCGCGGACGCAGGTCCGCGATCGGCGTGACCGCGCGGGCTCGGGCCCCGGCCGCTCGGCGATCTCGCCGGCAACGATCCTCGGCGTGCTCCGGACGCCGCGTCTCGGGATCTTCTTCGTGGCGTCGGTGGCGATCTGGATGTCGCACTCCGCACTGCAAGGCTTCATTTCGCTCCGAGTCCTCGAGCTCGGCGGCAGCTCCACACAGGTGGCGGCGACGTGGTCGCTCGGCGCGATCGTCGAGGTCCCGTTGATGTACGCGTTCCCGGCCCTGGCCCGGCGGTTCGGAGCCGAGCGGCTGATGCTCGTCGGAGCCGTCGCGTTCGCCGTCCGGGCGCTCGGCAGCGCCCTGATCGTGGATCCCTCACTGATCGTGGCTGCCGCGCCGTTCGGTGGCATCGGCTTCGCGTTCTTCTACATCGGGACGGTGACGTGGGTCTCGGGGTCGGTTGGGCGGGGCGTCCAGGCGACCGCCCAGGGCGTGTTCACGGGCACGGCCCAGAGCATCGGCCAGATCGGCGGCTCGATCATCGGGGGCGCGATCGGCGCCCAGTTCGGCCTGCCGACCCTGTTCGGGATCGCGGGCGTGGGGTACCTGCTCGGCGGCGTCCTCGTCTGGTTCGGACTGGTCCGCGGCAGGGTCACGGCGCGAGCGCCGGCTCGAGCCTCCGACTAGCGATCGAGCCGGGTCGAGCCGCCCACGTCGAGGGCGCGGACCTCAAGCCCCGGCGCGAGGCGGTCGGCCCAATCCGCGAAGCGGACCGCGGGCTGGGTCAGGCGATCCCCGAACCAGCGCTCGAAGCGCGGTGGGTACAACGTTCCCCAGTGGATCGGGACGACCAGCCGGGCACCGAGCTCCGCGGCAACCGTCGCGGCCGAGCGCGGCGTCAGGTGGCCGGGTCCGAGATGGGGCCCCCAGCTCCCGACCGGCAGCAGGGCGACGTCCACCCGGCTCGCGAAGCCGGCCATCGTCGGGTACGGCGCGGTGTCCCCGGCGAAGTAGATCCCGCGAGTGCCGGGACCCTCGATGAGGTACCCGATCGCGGCGGCTCGCGGCGCTCCGGTCCAGCGCCAGTGGCGGGCAGGGACGGCGCTGATCGTCCAGTTCGCCACGAGCGTCACCATCTCGCCGACGCTCACCTCGCGGGCCCGCAAGCCGCTTCGGCGGACGGCGCCACCGAGTCCGCGCGGCACGATCACGAGGGGGTCGCCGTTGAGCGCCTGCAGCGAGGCGCGGTCGAAATGGTCGGGGTGAGCGTGCGAGATGGCCACGAAGTCGACCGGTCCGATCGCCCCGGGCCGTGGAACCGGTCCGTGACGGCGCAGGGGGCCGAGCCGGTCGCGCAGGAACGGATCGGTCATCAGCCGGAACCCCGGCAGGTCGAGGAGGACGGTCGCGTGGCCGAGCCAGTGCAGCCCGATGTCCGGCGCGGAACGGTCGGAGGGTGCCGAGCGCTCGGACCGATCGGAGCGGTCGGTCACGAGGCGGCTGCGGTCGCCCGATCGGAGACCGAGCCGCGTCCGCCGAGCAGAGCGATCGGCTCGCCGGCTCGGCGCCAGCCGGCGACGGCGTGGCGCCAGCCGCTCCGGCGCTCCACCTTCGATCGTGGCATCCGGAGCCAGGTGACCAGTCCGCCGACCACGGCGCCGAGCGTCGACTCGGCGAGATCGGCCATCGTGTCGTCGTAGGTCAGGTTCATCCCGTCGGCGCCGGCCTTCATCGCCAGCCACTCGGCGATCTCCCAGGCCGTTTCGCCGGCGATCGCGGTGCCGGTCCCCGCCAGCGCGGCTTGCCACGGCTCGTCGGTCCGGGTCGCGAACAGGGCGCCAGCGACGCCGCTCACGATCGCGGCGTTCAGGAAGTGGACTGCGTCGTCGAGATGGGCCTCCTCGTACAGCCCGAGGGCGTTGCCGCCGGCATCGATGAGAAGTGGCAGGGTGACCGCGAGGTCGAGGCCGCGCGGATAGCGACCGCGGTCGGGCAGGAGGCTCCACAGGACGGGCACGATGAACAGGCCAGCGGTATAGCCGATCGCCCGGGTCCGGATCGCCTTGCCGCGCAGGCGAGCGGAGTCGGCGTTGATCACGGCATCGATGGCGCACGCGATCGTTGCGGCCTTGGCGGCGAGGATCATGGCGTTGAGCGCGCGATCGAGCCAGGCCGGCGCTTGGAACGCCAGCCGGCCCCCCGGGTCGAGCGCACGGGCGCCCGCGGACGCCTGGCTCGCGGGTCGGTCGGGGGTCGATGTGCTCACGAGCGAGGTGTACTCGATCGCGCGTCTTCGCGAGGAATCATCATGGGGTCCGGGCGTTGCAATCGCACGCGTCCGGGCTGATCGGGCTCGGGTGTGCGGTGCCCGGGATATTGCATCTGCCTGACTATCCACAGCCGGTGTGGACAAACCATGGTGGCGTTCACCTGCGACGGCTCTGGTTCCGGCGCCGCGCCTCCGACACACGCGCGTGCTCTGGGCACCGGCGCCGCGCCGCCGACTTGTCAAGCGAATCCCTCGCGGACGTTAGCCGACGCCGGGTCGTCTGTCGCTCCTTTCGTGGAACACGTGTCAAGTCGTGGCGCAGGGCTCACGCTCACGCGACAGCCGCCTCAGGGACGCCCATTGCCTGACGTCCTCCTGGGATTCGTATGACAAGTGGACCGCTCGGCGCGCCGCGCGAGCGGCGCCGCTCACCCCGCGACCGCGCGCCCCGTGACCGCGCGCCCCGCGACGGGCGCTCAGGCGAACAGGTCGTACTCCGGCGGCATGAGCGAATCCCTGATCGAACCGTCGCCGAGGAGCGGACGCGCGCCACGAACGAGGGCGACGGGCCGGCCGGCGGACTTGCCGAGGGCCAGCTCCGCGGCCGAGGCGATCTCGTCGGCGCTGGCCCGGATCGTCGACTTCATGATCCGCCCATCGGCGTCGGCGACGCCGCGCAGGTCCTCGATCGGAACGAGGCCCGACACCCCGATCGCGACATCGGTGATGCCCCAGCGCCACGGCCGCCCGAAGGAGTCGGACACGATGACGGGGACATCCACCCCGAACCGCTCGCGGACGGCGACCCGGATCGCCGCCGCCGACGCATCCGGGTCGCGGGGCAGGAGGGTCACGATGTGGCCGCTCGCCGGCCCGACGTTCGAGGCATCGACGCCGCCATTGGCGCACACGAAACCGTGCTCGGTCTCGGTGATGATCACGCCGCGCGCCATCCGGACGATCCGGCGTGCCTCCCGAAGGACGACCTCGACCTGACGCGGGTCGCGATCCCAGCGCTCCCCGAATGCGACAGCCTCGGGCCGCGGCTCGACCGTCTCGAGATCGACGATCGCTCCCTCGGCCTTGGACACGACTTTCTGGGTGACGACGAGGACATCGTCCGGGCGGAGCGGGAGGACGCCGAGGGTGGCCTGGAGCGCGTCGCCGATCCGGCCCGCGAGATCATCGCCCGGGATGATCTCCGGGATGCCGATCAGGGCGATGGCCTCGACCCGTCCGCTGTCCGCCCGCTCTCCGACCGGATCGGACCGGGCCGCTGCGGCAGCCGGCGTGTCGGGCCGCCGGGCCGGGGCGCCGGCCGGGGTCTCAGCCGACATCGACGGTCCGGCGGTGGCGATGCAGGCTGGCCTCGGCGAGGAGCAGATCGTCCGGCGT
>JANLYK010000182.1:0-5362 GCA_031365595.1 Chloroflexota bacterium
GGAAGATCAGGGCGATGATCGCGACGATCGCGATGAGGGCGAGGATCAGCGCGTACTCGGCGAGACCCTGGCCATCCTCGTCCTTGCGGAAGGAAGCGATAAGAGCGTGAAGCATGTGAGTTGGTACCTCCTTTCCGTGAAGGCTCCTCGCCACGGCGAGGGCCGGGTCACCTTACGGAAGGCCCGGCGGCATGTCAAGACGGCTCGCCGGTCCGGTGGTGCGCAGGGGAACATCCGGAATCGAAACGACCGCCGGAACCGTCCGGCGGTCGTTGGGTGGGCAGGCCCGGCCTAGACCGAGGCGCCGACCTTGCTCAACATCGTCTGGACCTGGCCGCCCAGGAAGATGAGTGCGAGCACCGCGACCATCGCGATGAGCGCGAGGATCAGGGCGTATTCGGCGAGACCCTGGCCGTCCTCGTCCGTGCGGAATGAAGAGATGAGAGCGTGAAGCATGTGAGTTGGTACCTCCTTTCCGCGCAGACTCCTCGCGTTCGGCGAGGGCCGGGCCACCATACGGATGGTCCAGTCAAGTGTCAAGACCGTTCAGCCACCTGGTGGTGCGCCGGGAACGGTTTGGAATCAAAACGACCGCCGGAAGAGTCCGGCGGTCGTCGCTGTTGATCGGCTCGACCTTAGATCGAGCTGCCGACCGTGCTGAGGATCGTCTGGACCTGGCCACCCAAGAAGATGAGGGCGATGATCGCAACGATCGCGATGAGGGCGAGGATGAGCGCGTACTCCGCGAGACCCTGGCCATCCTCGTCCTTGCGGAAGGAAGCGATAAGAGCGTGAAGCATGTGAGTTGTGTCCCTTTCCGTGAGTCGCCCCCGGAGACGGGGCTTCACCTTACGGAAGGCCCTGCCGCCAGTCAAGATGGCCCGGGCGTCCGGTGGTGCGCCGGGGAACACCCGGAATCGAAACGACCGCCGGAGGGGTCCGGCGGTCGTTTGCTGTGACCGGCAGAACTAGATGGACTTGCCGACGGTGCTGAGGATCGTCTGGACCTGGCCGCCCAGGAAGATGAGGGCGATGATCGCGACGATCGCGATGAGGGCGAGGATCAGCGCGTACTCCGCGAGACCCTGGCCGTCCTCGTCACGGCGAATGCTGGCGAGGAACTTCTGAACGAGCGCCATGAATGGTGCCTCCTGGATGAGTACTCACCCTCAGATGAGGGCTGATGCATCGTGGCAGATGGGCCCGCGGAACTCCACTAGGCCATTCGTACCGACGAGACCCTCACGGAGTCCGGTGCGCGGCCGCCCCTCATCGGGTCAGGTTGCCGCGTCGATCGCGTCGCTGATCGCCTCGAGGACCAGGCTCAGCGTCGATCCGAACACCACCAGCAGCACGACCGCCAGCAGCGCCGACAGCGACAGGATCAGGCCATACTCGACGACGCCCTGGCCGCGGGGCGAATCAGGCGGGCTGGTCCGGCCCATCGGCCGAGGCCCCGATCTCCACCCGGAGCAGGAGGGCTCCGCCGCCGTCGGCAAGCTCGGCCGCGACGCCCGTCGTCAGGGCTCGTTGCTGGATCTCTCGCCAGGTGGCCTTCGGCAGGGAGACCACCGCCGCATCGCGCGCCGCGACTGCCGCCTCCTCCGCTCGTTCGCGCCGGTCGGCCATCATCGATTCGAGCGCCGGCGGAAGGTCCTTCGCCTGGTCCGCGGCCGCGCGCGCGACGTCGGCAACGTGCTGGTCGGCGTCGTTCATCGCCTTTGTCGGGTCGCGGTCGGCGCTGACCCGCGCCTCGACCGCGTCGTCGGACCACTCGAGCCGGATCGCGATCCGGTCGGGCCGGACCGCGACAAAGCCGGTCAGCGCCTCGTCGATCATCCGGAACAGCGTGCTCTCGAGATCGACGGACAGCCTCCGGTCCTGGCCGATCGTGTCGAACTCGACCGGGATCCCGCCCCGCCGGCCGCGCTCGCGGGCCGCCCGGCGCAGGGTGGGCACGAGGCCCAGGTCGTCGAGGACCATCGGCCGGACGTCGAAGATGAAGGACTTCGTGGCTTCGAGCGTGTTCTGGACCATCGAGACGAGGAGGCGGAGCTCGGCCCGCGCGCCCTCGGGATCGCGTCCCAGGAGGCGCTCCACGATCTGGGCCTGGAGGACGATGTTGGTCAGGCTCTGGGCGGGTCCGTCGTGCATGGCCCGGGCGATCTCGCGCCGGAGGTCTTCCTGGGCGTTGAGCACGATCCGGGACATCGGGGCGATCGGTGCGTCGCCATCGCCGGCCTGGACCGCGCCGCCGCCCGAGATCGCACCGCCCGCGCCATGGCGCGGGACGGCGCCCCGCGCGGTTGGATCGGGGACCACGGCTCCGTACACGTCGGCCAGGCCGACGAGGGCGTCGCGGTAGCGGGTCAGCGTCTTGCGCTTGCCCTCCAGTACGTCGACCTGCGACTCCATGACCGACGCCCGACGGGTCAGCAGGACCAGCTGGGCATTGAGCGTGATCAGATCCTCCGGCGGGAGGTTGACCCCGGTCAGCTTTTCGGCGGTCTGGACGCGCTTGGCCTCGTGCCGTCCGGCCTCGGTGGCCGCCTGGGCGACGAGCATCTCGATCTCCGTGAGCTCTGCCTCGAGCGCACCGATGTCGGCCGCGAGGCGGCCGGCGAGATTGCCGGAGCCGTCGGTCTCAGGGTCGGAGTCGGCCTCGGGTTCGGCCTCGGCCGACGTGCTTCGCTTGGATGGGGACACGGGCCTCGATCAGTCCTCGGGCATCCGGATCCAGCCCTGGCGCATCGCGTACACCACCGCCTGGGTCCGGTCGTTGACCGAGAGCTTGCGCAGGATCGAGCTCATGTGGTTCTTGACGGTCTGCTCGCTGATCGACAGGGCGTAGGCGACCTGCTTGTTGGTCATGCCCTGGGCGATGTTGTCGAGGATCTCGACCTCGCGCGGCGAGAGCGGAGCGAAGATCGGGGCGGCCTCCTGGCCGTAGACCGCGAGCTCGCGGAACTCCTTGAGCACCCGCGACGCGACCGACGGCTTCGAGAAGACCTTGTCGTTGATCAGGTACTCGCCGTTCACGACCCGGCGGATGATCGTGACCAGGTCGTCCGGTCCGACGTCCTTGAGGATGAATGCCGCCGCGCCCGCCTTGATGGCGTCGAACAGGGCGTCCTCGTCCTCGTTGGCGGCCAGGACGATGATCCCGGTCGAGGGCAGCTCGCGCTTGATTCGCTGGGTGGTCTCGATTCCACCCGGGGCCGACAGGGCGAGGTCCATCAGGATGATGTTGGGCGACGTTTCGAGGGCGCGATCGATCGCGCTCCGGCTGTCATCGGCCTCGCCCACGATCTCGAAGTCGGGCTCGCGTTCGAGGATGTTCCCGATGCCCACTCGGAAAAGGGCGTGGCCGTCGACGATGAGGATCCTGGTCTGCTCCGCATCGGCCCGTCGATCGGGGCCTCCGCGTCGCCGTTCCTGTCCCGAAAAGCTCATGTGGACTCCTCTGTTCCCAGCGGGATCGCAAGCCGGACGATGGTGCCCCCGTCCGGTCGGGAATGCACCTCGAACTGGGCACCGATCAGTTCTGCGCGCTCTCTCATGAATTGAAGGCCAAAGTTCCGCCGGCCTCGGGCCGCGACCGCTCCGACATCGAAGCCTCGACCATCATCGGTGATCGTCAGGACCCAGACATCGGGCTCGATCCCAGTCGACACACGGACGGACGAGGCCGCCGCGTGCTTGCGTACATTCTGCAGCGCTTCCTGCAGGACGCGCAGGGCGACCGTTCGCTGCGTGCCTGTGAGGCGCACCGTCGGCGCGTCGAGGCCGGTCGTGATCGCCAGCCCGGTCTGGGCCGCCGTCCGCCCGATCGCGTCCAACAGCGCGCCGTCCAGGCCGAGCTCATCGAGGATCGGGGGGCGAAGCTGGCTGATGAACGTCCGAACCGAGCCGAGCTCGCGCTGGAGCAGGTCGGTCAGCAAGCTCAGCTCCTTTCTGGCACTGGGCGGGTCCGTGTCGAGAACCCGTTCGATGTACTCCACCTGGAAGATCGCGTTCGACAGGCTCTGGGCCGGTCCGTCGTGGACCTCATGGGCGAGCCGCGATCGTTCGGCCTCCTGGGCCTCGACGATCCGCATCTCGACATCGGCTGCAATGCCCTGGCCGTCATTGACCAGGCTGGCATCGCCGCGCTCGAGGAAGAGCCACATCGATTCGAGGCTGCGCAACGCGATTTCGAGCCTGGCCACCTCGGCCTGCTGCCGGCCGAGCTCCGCGCCGACGCCCTCGACCTCGCTCCGGAGGGCGCGGACCCGCTCCGCCTCGGCGCCGGCCTCGGCCGCCCGGGCGGGCTCGTTCGGATCCTGCCCACGGCCGGCCGACGGTCCGCGCTCCACGGCGTCGAGCTCGTCGCGGAGCGCCTGCCAGCGGCTGAATTCCTCGGCGTACTGGGTTCGATAGCGCTGCCTCACGGCGCGCAGCGTGTTCGCGCTGTACCCGACCGCCTCGGACGCTTCCGCGCGGAGGCCGTCGATTCGCACGTCGCGGGCGGTTCGGGGGTCGTCGCTGGATCGGGCAGCGTCCATTCGCTTCGGAGTATAGGGGCCGGTCATGGACACACGATGCGGAAGGCCCGCGCGTCGGCGATGGAGGCTGCGTCCGCGGCGTCTGCGGGCGTCCCGAGGGGGACGGGCTCGAAGCACGCGGCGTCGGGCCCGCCGGCCGCGATGGAGGCCGCGAAGGGATGGCCCGAATCGACCTGGACGACGGTCCTGGAGCCGAACCGGCGGGCGAGGTCGAGGACGCTCGCCGGCGACTCGAACGGGAGGGCGAGAGCCTGGCCGCCGCCGACGTACGGGAGCCAGATCGGGGCGTCCGTGATCACCGGCCCGATGGCGGCGACGGGCAGCCCGGCGGCCGTCATCTGGCGGTCGAGGACCGTGAACGTGCGGGCCGTCCCGAAGGAGCCGCTGCCGAACGCCGGCAGGAGGGCGAGGGAGAACAGGAGGGCGCCCGAGACGGTCAGGGTCGGCGCGAGCCAGGCGACCGGGCGGGTCCAGGCGCGGCGGACGCCGATCGCGGCGATCAGCCGGTCGAGGGCGAGCAGGGCCGAGATCATCAGGACCACGTGGATCGCGCCGGCCGCGTGGAGGAAGGTGCCCCACGTGGTCGATACCGGGAAGAGCAGACTGGTCACGAGGAAGATCACCGTCGAGGCGAGGAGCAGCGGCCGGAGCGCCCGGATCCGGAGGACCCACGGCAGCCCGATCAGGCCGATGATCGAGAGCGGGGCGCCGGGCACGAGCAGGACGTCGAACAGGTTGTGCTCGATGCCGACGATCCGCATCTCGAGGAGGCGGGCGGGGCCGACGGCAAGGTAGCGGCCGACCGAGACGGGATTGCT
>JANLYK010000240.1:0-2485 GCA_031365595.1 Chloroflexota bacterium
CCGACCGACCCGGCGTCTTCGGGACCGGCGACGTCCGGATCGGCGCGGCGACTGTCGTCCAGGCGATCGCCGAGGGCCGGCGCTCGGCGTACGCGGTCGATGCGTTCCTCAAGGGCCTCGACCTGACCGCGATCAAGACCCGCCAGCAGCTCGCCGAGCCGCAGCCCGAGTTCCTCTCGATCGTGCCGTTCACAAGCGAGCAGAAAGAGCCGCGCTATCGCATGAAGGCGATGGACGCCGCGGTCCGCAACGACAGCTACATCGAGTACGAGATCCCGTACAGCGTCGAGGAGGTCGTCGCCGAGTCGTCGCGCTGTCTCCAGTGCACCTGCGAGGCGATCGGGTTCTGCGACCTGCGCCGGCTCGGGATCGAGTACGGGACCACGCTCAAGACGCTCGAGCCGCAGTATCACCAGGGCGCCGGCTATCGATCCGTGACGGAGAACCGGTTCACCG
Source organism: Chloroflexota bacterium (assembly GCA_031365595.1). Lineage (GTDB taxonomy): Bacteria > Chloroflexota > Limnocylindria > Limnocylindrales > CSP1-4 > CF-46. The sequence goes on from JANLYK010000240.1 coordinate 457, forward strand.
GCGTCAACCACGACTACATCCGCGACGACAGTCACGCGTTCATCCTCCGCGAGCCGTCGCGCTGCATCGACTGCGGGCGCTGCGCCCAGGTCTGCGCCGAGGTCGTCGGCGCCGCCTGCTACGACTTCATGCGGAGCGGCTTCGACACGCTCGTCACGACGCCGCTCGACATGAGCCTGAACGACACCCCGTGCGTGTCCTGCGGCCGGTGCGCCGAAACCTGCCCGACGGGCGCCCTGATGCCCAAGCCGCGCGTCCTCCAGAAGTACGAAGTGGACGAGAGCCGCTGCATCCTGTGCGGGATCTGCGTCGACGCCTGCCCGTACGACGCCCTCCGCGACGGCGGCGACTTCGAGCTCTCGCACACCTCGCGGGTCGAGCCGATGATCGACCTGATCGCCCTCGCCTCGGTCGACCAGGAGACCGAGATGACCTACATCCGGCGCGAGCGGGACTGGGCCGAGCGGGCCGCCGCCGACGGCCGGCCGGTCGCCCCGACCCGGCTCCTGCCGATGCTCCCGGCCGCGGTCGCGGCCCAGATCGCGAAGGGCGGCGAGGCTGGCCGGGTCCTCGGCAGCGGCAACGGGCATGCCAACGGACACACGAACGGCCACGTGCCGGCGCTCACCGCGGGCCACGGGTCCGGCGGGGACCACGCCGGCCACGGGCACGGCTGAGCGAGCGCCCGCGTGGAGATCGGCTCGACGATCCCGTTCACGAGCATCCCCTGGGACGATGCCCTGTTCGTCATCCTGGCCGGGACGATGCTCAGCGCCGGGCTCGCGGTCGTGACGATGCGCGACATCATCCGCTGCGGCCTCGCGATGATGGTCTGCTTCGCGGCCCTGGCCGGGATCTATGTGATGGCCGGCGCTCCACTCGTTGGCGCCGCCCAGGTCCTCGTTTACATCGGGGCGATCAGCGTCCTCGTCCTGTTCGCGATCATGCTCACCCAGACGAAATCCGCCCCGAGTCGGCTGGTCTTCCAGACCCAGGCCGTGCCGGCGGCCGTGGCCGCGGTCGTCCTGACCGTCGTGGTCCTGCTCGCGATCGGCTCGACGACGTGGGGCGGCGAAGGCCAGCGCGGCCATACCGACACCTTCGTCCTGGCCAAGGAGCTGTTCAAGAACTGGGTCCTGCCGTTCGAAGTGCTCGGGATCCTGCTCCTCGCGGCGGTGATCGGTGGTGTGTTCCTCGCCAAGCGCGAGCGCGGCGGACCCACGGACCCACCCCGGTGATCCGCGTCTTCGTCGGCACCGCGATCGCGTTCGTCTTCGTCATCGGGCTCGGGCTGATCGCCCTCGCCGCCGGCGGCTCGCGCTCACTGAACGCCTACCTGACCCTGTCGAGCCTGCTGTTCGCGATCGGGATGTTCGGGTTCCTGGCCCGGCGCAACGCGATCAGCATGCTGATGTCGATCGAGCTGATGCTCAACGCCGTCAACCTCTCGATCATCGCCTTCGCCTCGTTCATCCCGGCCCTCGGGGCGAGCGGCTCGGTGATCGCCCTGCTCGTCATGGGCGTCGCGGCCGGCGAGGCAACGGTCGGCCTGTCGATCATCATCGCGATCTACCGGAACAAGAAGACCCCGCTCGTCGACGAGTACGACGCGATGTCGCGATGAGCGCGTTCGGCCTGCCGTTGGCGGCGATCCTGGCGGCGACCGAGGTCGGGGCCGAAGGCGCCGAGGAGGCCGTCGCCGGCGGCCAGTGGGACCTCCTGATCCCGCTGATCATCGCCCTGCCCCTCGCCGGCTTCCTGTTCACCGCCGTCGCCGGCCGGCGGCTCGGCAAGTCGGCCCACCTCGTCCCGGTCGGGGCAATCGGTCTCGCCTGGCTGATCGGGATGTGGGTCGCATTCAGCGCCCTGACCGGCGCGGCGCCATTCGGCGAGCACGGCTACGGCCACACGCTGTACCAGTGGATTCCGTCGGGCGAGTTCGTCGTCGACGTCGGCTTCTTCGTCGACAACCTGACCGCATGTCTCCTGATCGTCGTGCTGACGATCGGCCTGCTCGTGCATATCTATT
>JANLYK010000189.1:0-3858 GCA_031365595.1 Chloroflexota bacterium
TCGCGGCCCGAGCGTCGTCGTCACCGATCTCGGCATCTACCGCTTCGACGAGGCCGGCGAGATGCGCCTCGCGTCGCTCCACCCGGGAGCAACGCTCGAGCAGGTCCGGGCGACGATCGGTTGGGACGTCAAGGTGGCCGAGCCGCTCCTGGCAACTGCGCCGCCGACGGCCGACGAGCTGCGCCTGATCCGCGAGGAGCTCGATCCGGGCGGCGCGTACACGAAGTAGCGTCCGGAGGGGCGTGCCGCGGCGTCCCAGGAGCACGCAGTCGAAGGCCGCCGTCATGACGGGAGTCGGACACGCGTACGAGAGGGCCGTCACGGGCGGACCATTGGACCATCTCGGCGCCGGGGAGGCTGCGCGACCATCCGCCCATGTCGCCAGAGCTCGATCGCATGTCCATCCGGTACCTCGACGGGACGACCACTGCGAGCCCGGCTCGGGCGGCCTTGGCGCGGCCCGTGGCGCGCGTCTCCGACGACTCGGTCGGCATTCCGACGGGCCATCTCCTAGCCGCCCTCTCGACCGCGCTGGACCTGACCGAGGGCCAGCTGCCCGGCCACTCGCTGCGCACCTGCTTTCTTGCCCTGCGGATTGCCGATGCCATGGGCCTCGCAGCGGTCGATCGCCGGGATCTCTTCCATGCCGCGTTCCTGAAGGACGCTGGCTGCTCGTCGAACGCGGCGGCCGTGACGCGGATCTTCGGCGGCGACGACCAGGTCCTCAAGGGGCGTCAGGCCATGATCGGTCGGTCGCTCCTCGCCCAGGCGAACTTCGCGATCCGGAACCTTCCAACCAGTGAGCCGCTGCCTCTTCGGCTGCGACGCCTGATCCGGATCGGGCTGGCCGGCAAACGGGAACAGCGCCACGTCGAACAGATCCGGTGCGAGCGCGGTGCGTCGATCGCGCGCAAGGCCGGGTTCAGCGATCGCGCCGGCCGGGCGGTCCACGACGTGCACGAGCACTGGGATGGCGGAGGTCAGCCACGCGGCCTGCGGGGCGACGCAATCGAGCCTCTCGCCCGGATCATCGCCGCCTGCCAGGGCCTCGACGTCTTCCTTTCGACCCGCGGTCCATCGGAGGCGCTCCGGGTCGTCGCCGGCCGGAGCGGCACCTGGTATGACCCGGACGTCAGCGCGACCCTCCTCGACCTGACGAGCAGGGGGCTGCTCGACGACCTCGCCGCACCTGACCTCGTCGGGCGGACGATGGACCTAGAGCCGGATGGGATCGTCGAGATCGCCGACGGCGCAGCGATCGATCGGATCGCCGAAGCGTTCGCCGACATCGTCGATGCGAAGAGTCCGTTCACCGGCGCCCACTCGCGCCTCGTCGCCGATGTGGCCGAGCGCTTGGCCGAGTCGATGGGGCTGGCGCCCTCCGAGATCGTCGATGTTCGCCGGGCGGGCCTCCTCCACGATCTCGGCAAGCTCGGCGTACCCAACGCGATCCTCGACAAGCCGTCACGACTCGAACCGGAGGAGTTCGCGGTCATCCGGCGTCACCCGGAGCTCACGCTCCGGATCCTTGCGCCGATCCCGTCCTTCGCCACCGTCGCCGAGATTGCGGCCTGCCACCACGAGCGGCTCGACGGCCGGGGCTACTTCCGCGGCCTGTCGGCACCCACGCTGGCGGCCGGCGCGCGGATCGTGACCGTCGCCGACGTCTGGGAGGCACTCACGGCGAATCGGCCGTACCGAGCCGCGATGGATCGCGAAGCGGCCCTCGGGGTCATACGAGCCGAAACCGGCGACCACCTCGCCCTGGAGGTCGTGACTGCGCTCGAGGCGATCGTGGGGGACTCGGCGGCAACGGTCGCGCAGGGTTCGGTGGACGCTCCCGACGGCGAGGCGATCGTCGCGGCTTGAGCTCGGGCGGGGCCGTGAGAACAGGCGAGATGGGTGCCGGGCATCCCGGTCCGACACCCATCGGCCCCGATCATCGTCCGTGGGCTGCTGCCACGAGATGGTCCGGACGGACCGATCCGACCGGGCCGTTCGGGCCGTTCCTCACCATGGCGAGACCGCGAGCAGCGTGTCGTAGCCGCCGCCCGGCACCGTCCCGAGCGACCGGCCGGTGGCGGCATCGACGGCCATGATCCGGCCGCCGTCGCGGACCAGGGCGAACAGGGTGGCGCCGTCCGGGGTCAGGCCGAGCGCATCGATCCGGGATCCGGCGAGACTTCGACGCGCCACCACGAGATCCGAGGTCCGGATCGTGATCAGACCGTCCCGTCCGGCCGCGAACAGAAGCGAGCCGTCCGGCGACAGGACGAGTTGCTGGCCGATCGGGCCGACCTCGCCGTGGCCGAACTTGGCCAGGACGATGCTCGGCGCCGAGGCGGTGGTCGGCAGCGTTGCGATGCGCTGGACCGAGAACTCCCGCGTGTCGATCTGCACGACGATGGCGGCGCCGGCACTCGCCGCGTAGACGGTCGAGCCGTCCGAGCTGGCGGCGAGATCCCAGGCGCCCCCGTCGGCAGCCGAGCTCGCCGAGACCGATCCGGCCGGAAGGTCGATGCAGATCGCCCACGCCTCGATCGAGTTCAGGGCATGGACGAACGGATGCTCGGGCCCGTCGTACAGGGTGAGGACGAGGCCGTCGGCCCGGCGGACCTGCGCGATGGCAGACCCGGCCATGCGCTCGTCGGGGTTGGCCTTGTCGACGATGACCGCGTCGCGCATCACCCCCGTCCCGACGTCCACGGCCCGGACCCGGTAGGCGCCGCCGGCGGCCGCGTCGAGGTGCTCGATGACGTACAGGATCCGGCCGTCGGGCGAGAGGGTGTCGTACTCGAAGACGCCCGCCAGCTCGACGATCCGGAGCAGACGCAGCGGGGCGTCGCTGGCCTGGGTCGGCTTGTCCTGGAAATGGTGCTCGAGGATCGCGAACCGCGACGTCTTGCCGCCGGCCGCGGCGGCATCCTCCACGAGCGCGACGGTCGAGCCGTCGAGCGAGCGCCCAACCGGGACCGGTTCGCGCCCGATCGTGGGCAGGTGCCAGCGCCCCGGGACGCGGACCTCGGGGCCGCCGAAACCCGGCTGGACGATGACGTCACGGACGATCGTCGAGTCGCCGTCCGGCGTGATCGTCGCGATCCGGCTCCAGGCCGGCCGCGGGGCGCCCGCCGGGAGGTCGAAGCCGACTTCGGCGGTGGTCGAGAAGATGAGCTGCTGCTCGGAGTTTCCGGCCCTGCCGACGAGGAGCCAGGCCTGGGGGATCGAGCTCGACGGCGAGGCGACGATGGTCGGCGTGGCCGTCCGACCGGCTCCTGATTGCGCCGGTCCCGACGACCCGCCGACGGGCCGAGGCGAGGGCGATCCGTCCGATGGTTGCTTGGCCGCGCTACCACATCCGACCGACACGACCGCTAGCAAGCTGACCAAGCCGACTCCACGGAGCGTGAGTACGTTGCGCATCGGTGGTCGCCTCCGGGTTGCGCGGCCCGTGTCGGGTCGTCGATGGCTCTACACCGGCCGTGGCGGAGTCGTTCCCTAGCGCAGCGAGTCGGCGAGCGCGATCGCCCCAGCTCGGTCCAGCCCGGATTCGAGTCGATAGGTGATCGTGCCGTCGCTCCACATCAGCGTGTCGCCGACGGTTCGGCGGCTGTCGAAGGCCGGCTGCCCGGCGGCATCGACATAGACGAACTCGTGCGGCGCGCCGCTGACCCACCAGCCGGTGGTGCCCCGGACGCCCACCGGCTCGATCGTCGTGCCCGGACCGAGGACCTTTTCGAAGTACCCGGGCTCGAGCGAGCCGCGGAACTCGGACAGGATCAGCCCGATCGTCGGGTCGGCGGTGGGCGGCAACTCGGGCCCGGCCGGCCAGACGAACGAGACGCGCCCGTCGAGGACGAA
>JANLYK010000211.1:0-3619 GCA_031365595.1 Chloroflexota bacterium
AGGAGCAACCCCCCAGGTGCAGAACAAGCGGAAGACGAAGGTCGGCCGCGTCGTCAGCGACAAGATGGACAAGACGATCGTCGTGTCCGTCGAGCGCCTGGCGCGCCACCCTCTCTACAAGCGCGTCATCCGGCTGACGACCAAGTTCAAGGCCCATGACGAGCTCAACGACGCCCACACGGGTGACACAGTGCTCATCGAGGAGTCGCGGCCGCTGTCGGCCACGAAGCGCTGGAAGCTGATCAAGGTCGTCCAGCGGGCCGGCGAGCACGGCAACCCGTCCGACATGGTCGCCGACGAGGATGAGACCTCCGAAGCGATCCACAGCGCCGCCCATCCGGGCCGCACGACGACCGACGAGACGGACGACGCCACGTCGACCGCCGCCGAGGCGCCGAACGCCGAGGAGGCCTCGGCGTGATCCAGCCCCAGTCCCGCCTCCGCGTCGCCGACAACACGGGCGCCCGCTCGATCCAGTGCATCCGGGTCATGGGCCGCTCGCTGAAGACCACGGCCGGTGTCGGTGACGTGATCATCGCGAGCGTCAAGCAGGCCATCCCGAACGCCGCCGTCAAGAAGGGCGACGTGGTCCGCGCGGTCATCGTCCGGACGGCCAAGGAATACGGCCGGCCCGACGGCAGCTACATCCGATTCGACGAGAACGCGGCGGTCCTGATCAACAACCAGGGCAACCCGCGCGGCACCCGGATCTTCGGCCCGGTGGCCCGCGAGCTGCGCGACCGCAACTATATGAAGATCGTCTCCCTCGCCCCGGAGGTGCTGTGATGGCCGCCAGCCAACCCCAGCGCCGGGTCACGAAGGTTGCCGAGAGTCGCCGCGGCGACACAGTCATCGTGCTCACCGGCAAGGATGCCGGCAAGCGCGGCACGGTCGAGCGCATCGTGCGCGACCCGCAGGGCCTGAAGAAGACCCGGACCATGTACGGCAGTCGCCTGGACAGGATGTCGCCGCTCGTCACGACCGCGGTCGTCGTCGAGGGCATCAACATCGCCAAGCGCCACACGAAGCCGCGCCAGAGTTCGAACACGACCGACCGCACCCCGAAGGTGACCCAGGGCGGGATCATCGATCTCGCCCAGCCGCTGTCGATGGCCAAGGTCATGGTCGTCTGCAACCACTGCGACAAGCCGACCCGGATCGCCCATCGGACCCTTGACAACGGCCGGCGCGTCCGGATCTGCCGCCACTGCGGCGAGCAGATGGAGGCCCAGTCATGACGACCCGGCTCCAGGAGCGCTACACGGCCGAGGTCGTGCCGGGCCTCCAGAAGCAGTTCGAGTACGGCAATCCCATGCAGGTGCCGAAGGTCGCCAAGATCGTCGTCAACATCGGCCTGGGCGAGGCCCTGACCAATGCCAAAGCACTCGACGCGGCCGTCGGCGACCTGACGAAGATCACCGGCCAGAAGCCGATCGTCACCAAGGCCAAGCGATCGATCGCCCAGTTCCGACTGCGCGAAGGCAACACGATCGGGGCCAAGGTGACCCTGCGCGGCGACCGGATGTGGGACTTCCTCGACCGGCTCACCACGTTGGCCCTGCCCCGCATCCGCGACTTCCGCGGCGTGCCCGGCAAGTCCTTCGACGGGCGCGGCAACTACAGCCTCGGACTGCGCGAACAGCTCGCGTTCCCCGAGATCGAATATGACAAGGTCGACCGTCTCCGCGGGCTGGAGATCAGCATCGTGACGACGGCGAAGACCGACGAGGAGAGCAAGAAACTTCTTGAGCTCCTCGGCATGCCCTTCGCCTCGTAGCGCTGGGGGAGGAGACCATGGCCAAGAAGTCGTTGATCGCCAAGGCGAAGCGCGAGCCGAAATTCAAGGTTCGCGGCTACAGCCGTTGTTTCGTGTGCGGGCGCTCGCGCGCCTACATGCGCCGGTTCGCCCTGTGCCGCATCTGCTTCCGGGAGCGCGCCCTGCTGGGCGAGCTGCCCGGCGTCACGAAGTCGAGCTGGTAGGAACCCAGATGAACATCTCCGATCCGATCGCCGACATGCTGACCCGCGTGCGGAACGCCTCCCGGGCGCGCCACACCGAGGTCGTCGTCCCGGCGTCGCGGACAAAGCGCGAGATCGCCCGCATCCTCAAGGACGAGGGCTTCATCGCCGACGTCCGCGAGGAGCAGGACGGTCCGTCCCTCGTCCTCCACATCACCCTCAAGTACGTCGACGGCAAGGTGCCGGTCGTGTCCGGGCTGAAGCGAATCAGCAAGCCCGGCCTGCGGGTCTACGCCCGCAAGACCGATATCCCGCGCGTCCTCGGCGGCCTGGGCATCGTCATCGTCAGCACGAGCCAGGGGATCATGACCGGCGCGCAGGCCCGCAAGGCCGAGCTCGGCGGCGAAGTCCTCGCGTTCGTCTGGTAGGCGGAAGACATGTCACGTATCGGCCGTCTCCCGATCGCCGTTCCCTCGACCGTCGACGTGACGATCGAAGGCCGGCGGCTCACGGTCAAGGGCCCCAAGGGCACCCTGACCCGTGAGCTCCACCCCGACATGCTCCTGAGCCGCGACGAGGACAAGCTCCTCGTCAAGCGACCGACCGAGCAGAAGACCCACAAGCAGCTCCACGGGCTGACCCGGACCCTCGTCAACAACATGGTCGTCGGCGTGACCGACGGCTATCGCAAGGGTCTTGAGATCACCGGCGTCGGGTATCGCGCGGTCAAGGTCGGCGAGAAGCTCCAGCTCAACCTGGGCTACAGCCACCAGATCGACATCGACCCGCCGACCGGCATCAGCTTCGAGGTCGAGTCCCCGACCCGCCTCGCGGTCGTCGGGATCGACAAGGAGCTCGTCGGCCAGATCGCCGCCAAGGTCCGCTCGATGCGCAAGCCTGAGCCCTACAAGGGCAAGGGCGTTCGCTACGCGGGCGAGAAGATCCGGCGCAAGGCCGGCAAGGCCGGAAAGATCGGCGGCAAGAAGTAGCAATGACGAACGCCGCGAATAAGGAACGAGCACGATGACGCAGGTTGCCACCCGCGGCGCCGCCCGACGCAAGCGCCACGAACGGATTCGCCTCCACCTGGAGGGGACCGGGTCGCGGCCGCGTCTCGCGGTCTTCCGCAGCAATGTCCATATCTACGCTCAGGTCATCGACGACGCCACCGGGCGGACGCTCGCGGCCGCCTCGACGGCCGAGAAGGAGCTTCGCGGCTCCACGTCGACCAAGACCGAGGAAGCCGCCGTCGTGGGTCGCCTGGTCGCCGAGCGGGCGAAGACCGCCGGCGTCGAGCGCGTCGTCTTCGATCGAGCCGGGTTCCGGTATCACGGGCGGATCAAGTCGCTCGCCGAAGCCGCCCGCGAAGCCGGCCTCGAGTTCTGATCACGAGGAGCTGACGTGGCACGAATCGATCCAAACAAGTTCGCGCTCGAGGAGCGCGTCGTCCAGATCAACCGGGTGGCGAAGGTCGTCAAGGGCGGTCGCCGCTTCAGCTTCAGCGCGATCGTCGTCGTCGGCGACGGCGCCGGCACGGTCGGCGCCGGCCTGGGCAAGGCCGGCGAGGTGCCCGAGGCCATCCGCAAGGGCGTCGAGGACGCCAAGAAGAACCTGATCAAGATCCCGATGGTCGGGACGACGATCCCGCACGAGGTCCGCC
>JANLYK010000243.1:0-4327 GCA_031365595.1 Chloroflexota bacterium
GCGGTCGCGATCGCCTCGCCGGGGTCCCCGGACAGCATCGTTCCGGCCGCCCCGGCGATCCCGCGCGACACGTTGACGAGCAACCCGCCGCCGGGACGATCGCCGGCGGGAGCGGCGGTGGCTGGGCCGTGGAGGAGGACCGCCGCCTCGTCGCCGCCCTGCGCGCCGACCCCCGGAACAAGGAAGGCGAGACCGGGCGCCAGATCGCGGATCGCGGCAAGCTCGACGGGCGCGGTCGCCCCGACGACCAGCCCGACGGTGCCGCCCGGGCCCCAGCTCGCGACCCGCCGGGCGACGCGGGCGTAGAGCGGCTCGGCCGGATGCCCGGCGGCAACGTCGGCGGCCACGATCAGGCCCTGGAGTTCCGCGGCGCCGGGATTGGAGGTCCGGCACAGGATGTAGGCGAAGCGATCCACCCGAGCGAGCAACGGCGCCACCGCCTCCTCGCCGAGATACGGACTGACCGTGATCGCGTCGGCGCCGAGGCCGTCGTACAGGGCGACCGCCTGGCGCGCCGCGGTCGTGCCGATGTCGCCGCGCTTGGCGTCCATGACGACCGGGAGCCCGGCCGGGACGGCGGCCCGGATCCGCTCGAGGGCGGCCAGTCCCGCCGAGCCGAACGCCTCAAAGAACGCGAGATTGGGCTTGACGGCCGCCGCGAACGGGGCGGCGGCCTCGAGGACGAGACGGGCGAACGACTCGACGCCGCGGAGGTCGCGGCTGAACCCGTCGGGCAGGGAGTCGGGGTCCGGATCGAGCCCGAGGCAGAGAACGGTCCCCGTCGAGGCCGTCCGAGCAGCCAGACGGGCGAGGTACGGCGCGCCGGCCGTCACAGAACGCCGGCGCGGGTCACGGGGCGCTGGAGCCCGCGGTCGACGGCGCGGCCGACGGTGCCGCGCTCGGCCTGGCCGGCAGCTCCGACGCCGGCGCGAACCAGCTGGGGCGAGAGGCGCCGTCCAACCCGGAGACCTTCGTGAGGTCGACCGTCTCGGTCACCGTCCAGCGCCCGGTCGCGTTGTCGAGCTTGGCCAAGCGGAGATCCACGATCGTCCCCGCCAGGTGGAGGAACGCGACCGCGTCGCCGGCCGGTGACCAGACCGGCGAGAACGAGTGACCGTCGTCGGTGACCCGCAGAACCTCCTTGCCCGCCGCGTCGAGGATCACGATGTCCGTCCCGAACGAATCGGACTTCGTGGCCGCGATGAACGCGCCCGTCGGCGACCAGGCCGGCGCCAGGTAACCGGGCCCGGTCAACTGGCGCGTCTTCTTCGTCTCCACGTCATACCGGAAGATCTGGGGTGCGCCACGGGTCAGCTCCCGGCCGTTGCGGACGTAGAGGAGGTACCGGCCGTCGAACCGCCAGGCGGGATCCTGGTGGCCGAGGTTGCCCGACTTGCCGAGGTTGAGGTTGGTCAGCTTCTTGGTCCCCACGTCCCAGGTCTGGAGCACGACGTCGCTCTGGAGCGGGTTCGGCCCGTCCGAGATCACCGCGATCGTCGTCCCATCGGGGCTCGGGGTCGGCTGACGGAGCCAGTAGAACCAGGTCGAGCTGCCCGTCGTGTAGCGCCCGGTCAGCAGCCGCTGGGCGCCGCTCCCGTCGGGCTTGACCCGCATCAGGCTCGGGGTCGAGATGTCATACCAGGCTCGGACCTGGCCGCCGCCCGCCGGGAACTTCGCGCGACTCTCGGCGATCCGGATGAAGTAGACCCACGAGCCGTCGGGTGCGAAGCTCGGCATCGAGTCGGTGCCGCTGTCGGTCAGCTGCTTGCTCCCGTCTCGCGTCTGGATCCAGATGTTGCCGCTCTTCGCGTAGATGATCGAGCCCGGAAACGTGACCTTGGGCTCGACGATGACGACGTTCGATGGGGCCGGGGTCACGGCCGGACCCGGGCCGCCGGGCCCGGACGAGACCGTCCGGAACGGCAGCTGCCCGTTCAGCAGGCTGAGCGTGGCGATGGCGATGATGACCAGGACGACGACCGCGACGATCGGGCCGACGTAGCCCGCGACCGGGCCGATCCCGTACGGGTCGCGCGAGTCGCGCGAGGTGCGGGTCGACGGCTTCCGGCGGGCCGTCACGAGGCGGCTCCGACGACAAGCATCGGGACGTCGGGCTCGGCGACGGCGGAGGCCCGGTCCGCCGCGCTCCCGGCGCCGGCATGGAGACCGGCCGTCGCGACGTCGCGGACGTCGAGCTGAAGCGACTCGTAGCCGCCGAACGTCCGGCTCGTGAGTCGGGCGACGACGTCCACCCGATCGCCCTCGTGGACGGTCTCCATCAGATCGGAACGCCCGAACGCGATTCCGTCGAGGACGTCGAGCCGGCGCTTTAGGGTGAGCTGGGTGTGGCCCCCGCTGGCCGCCCGGATGCGGGTCACGACGAGGCCCTCGACGACGATGAGCGGCTCCGGATTGCCGATCCCGCACGGGGCAAGCCGGCGGAGGTCGCGATGAAGGGCGTAGTCGACGTCCATCGCCGGCAGGCTGAGATCGATCGCGAGGGGCAGGCGCGGATCGTCCGGGATCGAGCTGGCCGCGAGGGCATCGAATGTGGCCACAAACTCCGGCCAGCGCGCGGTCTCGATCTCGAAGCCGGCGGCCCCGGCGTGACCGCCATGGCGGAGGAACAGGTCTCCGCAGGCATCGAGCGCGGCCCCGAGATCCAGCCGGCCGTTGCTCCGGCACGACGCTCGGATCACGTCGCCGAGATCCGCGCCGACGATCGCCGGCTTGCCGTGGTCCTCGACCAGTCTGGACGCCACCAGCCCCACGATCCCGACCGGCCAGGGGCCGTGAACGATCGTGGCGTGCAGGGCCGGACCGGCCGGATCGCCCGTTGCTGCGGCCTCGCCGGCGTCGCTCTTCAACTGGCTGACCAGCGCCCGGGCTTCGGTCATCGCCTGGGTCGTCAGGTCGCGCCTGGTCTTGTTCGCCGTCTCCAGCTCGGCTGCCAGCCGGTCCGCTTCCTCGCGGTCGTCGGTCAGGAGGAGTGCGGCGGCCGCCCGCGACTCCCCCACCCGACCCGCCGCGTTGATCCGGGGAGCGACCGCGAACGACAGGGTCTCCACGTCGCTCGCCTGCGGCCGGACATTGGCCGAGGCGAGGAGGGCCGCGATCCCGGCTCGTGGCGCGGCCGCGATCCGGGCGAGGCCGAGGCGGACGATCGCCCGCGTCTCGCCCAGGACCGGGACGAGGTCGGCGATGCTCCCGATGGTGGCGAGGTCGGCCAGCTCGAGGGCCGCTTCGGGTCCTCCGGGCTCATCGGCGAGGAGCAACTGGGCGAGCTTGAACGCGACGCCGCTGCCGGCCAGGCGCCGCTCGGGATAGCGACTGTCGGCGCGCTGCGGGTTGACGATCGCGACGGCCGCGGGAAGCTCGGGCGGCAGCCGGTGGTGGTCGGTCACGATGACGTCGATCCCGGCGGCGCGCGCGGCCGCGATCTCGGGCAGGCTGGTCGAGCCGCAGTCGACGGTCACGATCAACGTCGCACCAGCCTCGCGCGCGGCCTCGACCGCGAGGAGCGACAGGCCGTGCCCTTCGTCGAGGCGGCTCGGGACGTACGGGAGCGTCTGGATGTCGAGCCGGCGGAGCGTCCGGACGAGGATCGCGAGCCCGGTCAGGCCGTCCGCGTCGAAGTCACCGAAGACCATCACGGTCTCGCGTTCGGTCCGGGCCTGGGCGATCCGGGCGAGGAACGCGTCCGCATCGGGCAGCAGCCGCGGATCGTGGAGGCCGTCCAACGGGTCGGCGAAGAATGCCGTCACGTCGTCGGCCGTTGTCAGGCCGCGGCCCGCGAGAAGTCCGATCGCCCGGGTGCCGAGCCCCAGTCCGGCGCCCGCGGCCGCGAGGGCGGCCGAGGCAGTGACGGGATCGGCGATCCGCCAGGCGAAGCGCGGTTCGATCACCCGTTCAGGATGCCACGGCTCGCTCACCGCCGGATGCACGGCCGGTTCACCGCCGGTTCACGGGCGACCCGGAAACGTCAGGAGGCGGCGCGGCGGGTCCGCGGTGCACGGCTCGACCCGCTCCGGCCGAGGCGGCGGTCTTCCCACTCGTGCCAGACGACGAGCAACGGGGAGGCATTGAAGATCGACGAGTACGTCCCCGAGATGATCCCGATCAACAGGGCCAGGACGAAGTTCTGGATGGCCGCGCCGCCGAACAGGTACAGCGACAACAGCGTCAGCACGACCGTGAAGCTGGTCATGATCGAGCGGGCGAACGTCTGCAGGATCGAGTGGTTGACGATCTCCGCGAAGGGCTCACCGGCGTGTCGCGCGCGGTTCTCGCGGACCCGGTCGAAGACCACGATCGTGTCGTGGACGCT
>JANLYK010000248.1:0-9426 GCA_031365595.1 Chloroflexota bacterium
CGTGCTTCTACGGGATCGACACCCAGGTCGAAACCGAGCTGATCGCGGCGACCCACTCGACCGAGGAGATCCGCGAGTTCATCGGCGCGGATTCGCTGGGCTACCTTTCGATCCGGGGCGTCCTCGCCGCCCTCGACCTGCCGTACGACCGGTTCTGCTTCGCCTGCTTCGATGGCAAGTACCCGGATCCCGTCCCGTACGACGCAATGTCCCGGAAGTTCGTCCTGGAAGAGGCTTTGCCCGTCCGTGGCTGACGGCAGGGAGCCGGCTCGATGACCCGGACCGAGCGGTCCGCCTACACGGCCGCGGGTGTCGACGTCGAGGCCGGCGACCGAGCGGTCGAGCTGATGCGGGCCGCGGTCGAGCGCACGCATCGCCCGGAGGTCCTCGGCGGCCTCGGCGGCTTCGGGGCGGCGGTCACGATCCCGCCCGGCTTCCGTGAGCCTGTCCTCGTGTCCTCGACCGACGGGGTCGGGACGAAGACCGCGATCGCCGCGGCTCTCGGCCGCTACGACACGATCGGCCGGGACCTCGTCGCGATGTGCGCGGACGACGTCGTGTGCAGCGGCGCCGCGCCGCTGTTCTTCCTCGATTACGTCGCGGTCGGGCGGCTCGATCCGGTTCAGGTCGCGGACCTCGTCGGCGGCGTGGCCGCAGGTTGCGCAGAGGCCGGCTGCGCGCTGGTCGGCGGCGAGACGGCCGAGCACCCCGGGCTCATGCCGCCGGGCGACTTCGACCTGGCCGGCTTCTGCGTCGGGGTCGTCGAACGCGACGACTGGCTCGACGGCAGCGCGGTCCGGGCCGGCGACGCGATCGTCGGCCTGGCGGCGAGCGGCCTCCACGCCAACGGCTACTCCCTCGTCCGTTCGTTGATGGCCCGCTGGGATCTCGACCTCGCCCGTCCCTACCAGGAACAGCTGATCCTGACCCTCGGCGGCGACGCGGCCGGCGCCGCAATCGGGGCCGAGCCCGAGCACGGTCTCGCGACCCTCGGCGAGGTCCTCCTGACCCCGACGACGATCTATGCCGGCGCCCTCCTCCGCCTGCGGTTGGCGCTCCGCACGGCGGGCCACGATCTCCACGGACTCGCCCACATCACCGGCGGCGGCCTGCCGGGCAACGTCCCGCGCGCCCTGCCCGCCCACCTGGCGGCTCGGCTGGACCCGACGACGTGGCGGATGCCCTCGGTCGTCCGCCTCGTCGGCGCGTTGGGCGGCCTCGACGACCGGGAGCTTCGGGCGACGTTCAACGGTGGGCTCGGCATGATCGCGATCGTCGCGCCCACGGCCGTGCCGGCCACCCTGGACGTGCTGGCCGGGGAGGGGATCAACGCCAGCATCGTCGGCGAGGTCGTGCCCGACGACGGCGGGCCGCGCTACGTCGAGGGACCGCTCGTCCGATGAGCGCGCGGATCGCCGTCGCGGTCTCGGGGGCGGGGTCCAACCTGTGCGCCCTGCACGCCGCGGCGGTTCGCGGCGAGCTCGGCGGTGACATCGTCATCGTCGTCGCGGATCGGGCCTGCCCGGCCATCGACTGGGCGTCCGAGCAGGGGATCGACACGGCGATCGTCCGCGGCGGCGCCGACGATCCGCTCGCGGGGGCGCTGGCCGGCGCTCGCGCCGATGTCGTCGTCCTCGCGGGCTACATGCGGATCGTCGGGCCGAGGGTGCTCGCGGCGTTCGCGGGGCGGATCCTGAACACCCACCCGAGCCTGCTGCCGGCGTTCCCCGGCGGCCACGCCGTGCGCGACACGCTGGCCCACGGCGCAAAGGTGACCGGAGCGACCGTTCACCTCGTCGACGAGACGCTCGATGGCGGCCCGATCGTCAGCCAGGAGGCGGTCGCCGTCCTGGCCGGCGACGACGAGACCAGTCTGCACGCCCGGATCCGGGCGATCGAGCATCGGATCCTGCCACATGCGGTGGCGCTCCTGGTCGCGGGGGCTGTCACCGGCCCGAGCGCAGGCGGACGGACGACGACGATCGACGTCGATCGAGCCGAGACGACCCTCCTGACGCCGCGCCGAGCCCTCCTGTCGGTGTCCGACAAGACCGGGCTCGTCGACTTCGCCCGCGGCCTGATCGATGCCCGGTTCGAGCTCGTCTCGACCGGCGGCACCGCCGGAACCCTGCGCGACGCCGGTCTGCCCGTGACCGCCGTGGCCGCGGTGACCGGGGCCCCGGAGATGCTCGACGGCCGGATGAAGACCCTCCATCCGCGGGTCCACGCCGGGATCCTCGCCGATCGCCGGCTCGTCGATCATCGCCGTCAGCTCGTCGCCGCCGCAATCGCCCCGTTCGAGCTCGTCGTCGTCAATCTCTACCCGTTTGCCGCCGCCGCCGACCGGCCCGGAATCACGTTCGACGAGCTCGTCGAGGAGATCGACATCGGCGGCCCGTCGATGGTCCGGGCGGCGGCCAAGAACCACGCCAGCGTGGCAATCGTGACGTCACCGGCCCGCTACGACGCTGTCCTGGCCGCGATCCGCGATGACGGTGGCGTGTCGGTTGGACTCCGCTCGGCGCTGGCCGTCGAGGCGTTCCGTCACACCGCCGCGTACGACGCCCGGATCGCGGCCGAGCTGCCGGGCCGGATGGCGGCGGCCGGCGCGGACCTCCCGGATGAGCCGGGCCTGCCGGGCTCGGCGGACCCGTACCCCGCGACCCTCACGATCGGGCTCGAGAAGGTCGAGACGCTGCGTTACGGCGAGAACCCGCACCAGCCGGCCGCCCGCTATCGGCGGACCGACGGTCATGCCACGGCCGGGCCGTTCGCCAGTGGAGCGCCGCCGCTCCAGGGCAAGGCGCTGAGTTACAACAACGTCCTCGACGGATCGGCCGCTGCCGCTCTCGCGCGGGCGCTGCGGGGGCCGGCGTGCGTGATCGTCAAGCACATGAACCCATGCGGCGCGGCCGAGCGGCCGACCCTCCGCGAGGCGTGGGACGCGGCCCTCGCAGGCGATCCGGTGTCGGCGTTCGGTGGGGTGGTGGCCCTGACCCGGACCGTCGACCGCAAGACGGCGGAAGGTCTCGCGAGCCTGTTCCTCGAGGTCGTCGTCGCGCCGGGCTTCGACGACGCCGCCCGCGCCCTGCTCGCGCCCAAGGCGAATCTGCGCCTGCTCGTGGATCCGACCCTCGCCGACGACGGCCCGCCGGCGGCGCCTGATGCGCTCGGCTCGATCCGGTCGGCGGGCGGAGCGATCCTGGTGACCGCGCCTGACACGGCGCCCGACGATCCCACGACGTGGCAGGTGGCGACCGCTCGCCCGCCGACGGACTCCGAGCGAGCCGACCTCGATCTCGCGTGGCGGCTCGCGCGCGGGGTCACCTCGAACGCGATCGTCCTCGTCCGCGATGGCCGGCTCATCGGCTTCGGGTCCGGACAGACCTCGCGTGTCGACGCCGCCCGCCAGGCCGTCGAGAAGGCCCGCGCGATCGCCGGTGCGGACAGACTGATCGGCGCCGCCTGCGCCTCGGACGCGTTCTACCCGTTCCCCGATGCGATCGAGGCGTGTCTCGCGGCGGGCGTCACGGCCTTCATCCAGCCCGGCGGCTCGAAGAACGACTCCAGTGGCATCGCGGTCGTCGACGCAGCCGGTGGCACGATGCTCGTCACCGGGATCCGGCACTTTCGACACTGACGGCGCGTCATCGACCCATGCGCCGAGCGTTGACCACGGATCCCGCTGACCGAGCGACGTGGCGTGCGGCCGTCCTGCTGGTCGTGATCCTCGCGGGCGGCTGTGGGGCACACCGGACACCCCCGGACGATGTGGTCGCGACCTCGTCCGCGTCAGCGACGATCCCCGCTTCGCCCCACGTCCCGAGCGCCTCACCTCCGGAGCTCGACGCCGACCTCGCGGCGGCGGTCGCTCGCTGGGCGGCCTTCGGACAGGCGAGCTGCAGCTACACGGTCGACAGTTCCGTCCCGGGCCTGTCGTCGACGACGGACCACGTGATCTCGATCGAGGGCCACGCCGAGCGCGTGGCGGTCCAGACGAGCTCGTTCAGCGGATGGGGCGACGAGCAGGTCACGGTTCCCGGAATGTTCGATCTCATCCGGTCGAACCGCGACCGCTCCGGAACGATCGAAGCGACGTACGACCCGGTTCTCGGCTATCCATTGACGATCAGGCGGGACGACCCGACCATCTCGGACGGCAGCTGGTCGATGCAGGTCCGCGACTTCCGATCGTCGCTCGACGTCCCGCCAACGCACGACGACCTCGATGCGCGGCTCGCGGACGCCCGTGAGGCCTGGGACCGCTGGGCTCCGTCGGACTACGCCTACGACTGGCAGCTGGTTCCTGTCGACGGCATCCCGACGGGCGCGGGCTGGTCGATCCGTCACGTCGACGGCGTCACGACGGCGGCCCCGTCCTTTGGCGACACCGCCACCTTTGGCTTGGGGGCGGCCTCCATCCCCGCGAGCTTCGATGCGATCGAGGCGGCGGCGGCTCGGGGCGCGTGGATCGACGCCGTCTTCGACCCCGTCCTCGGCCTCCCGATCCTCGTCGGGATCGACCCGACCCCCGCGCCGGGCGACGATTCCTGGCTGAGGATCGCCTTCCACGACATCGTCGCCGAGACCGGCCGAGCCGATCTCGCCGCCGCGCATGAGCGCTGGAGCACGAACCGGCCCGTTCGCTATTCCTATGTCTGGCGCGAGGACGGCGGCGGTCGACACTGGACCTATCGCGTGGCAATGAACGGCGACGTGGCGAAGATCCGGACGTCCGGTGGCGCGCCACGCGGCGAAGCCGCTGCCCTCGCCCCGCGGATCGACGACCTGTTCATGCTCCTCGAAAAGGTCCTCGCGAACGGCGGCCACGTCGACGCGACGTACGACGCTCAGCTTGGTTACCCGACCCGGGTGATGATCGACGCGCCCGGCTCGCTGGTGGAGGGCACGATCACGATTCGCAGCGTGGTGATCGACGCCGCCGGATGAACCGTGGACCGCCACCGATGGCGCGCGACCGCCGGCGCGAGGCCGCGCGACCGGCCGGCGCTTCACCGTCGAATTCCGGCATCATGGTTCGTGCCGGGGGTCCGGCATCATCGCGGGCGGGATGGCGATCGGGGGACGCCGTCCCGCCCTCCTCATGCCGCGGTGCCCGCAGGCCGCGCTCCCGACGGTACCCTTCCGGACGAGCCGGCCCACCTCCCGAGGACTCGATGCCCGACGACGCACGCCCACGCTTCTACCTGACGACCGCGATCGCCTACGCCAACAACCAGCCCGGCCTGCACACCCTGTACGAGGTGATCGGGGCGGACGTCATCGCCCGCTGGCACCGGATGCTCGGCGACGACACGCGCTTCCTCACCGGCACGGACGAGCACTCGGTCAACATCGCGATGAAGGCCGCCGAGGAGGGCCGCCCGCCGCGTGCCTTCGTCGACGAGAAGGTGGCCCTGTTCAAGGCCGCCGAGGACGCTCTCGCGATCAGCCCGGACCGCTTCATCCGGACGACCGATCCGGACCACGTCCGCGCGAGCCAGGAGCTCGTCCGGCGGGCGTATGCGAACGGCGACATCTACGTCGGGACGTACGAGGGCTGGTATTGCCCGAACGAGGGCTTCCGCAACGCGACCGACGTCCAGGAGACGGCCCGTGGCACGATCTGCCCGAACCATCCCGATGTTCCGCTCCAGTGGCTGACCGAGAAGAACTGGTTCTTCCGCCTGTCGGCCTACCAGGAGCGGCTCGAGCGCCACTTCCTCGAGAATCCGCAGTTCGTCCAGCCCGACTACCGGCGCAACGAGATGCTCGGGTTCATCCGCCAGGGCCTCGAGGACTTCTCGATCAGCCGGGCGGGCTCGGGCTGGGGCATTCCGTTCCCGATCCGCGAGGACGGCTCGTCCGCGCAGTTGCCGGACGGGTCGTGGGACCCCGAGGCGGGCACGATCTACGTCTGGTACGACGCCCTGATCAACTACGTGACGGGCGCCGGATTTCCCGACGACATGGACGCGTTCGCCCGCTACTGGCCGGCCGACCTCCACGTCATCGGCAAGGACATCCTCCGCTTCCATACGATCTTCTGGCCGGCGATGCTCTGGAGCGCCGGGCTCGAGGCACCCCGCCGGGTCTGGGCGCATGGCTGGCTGCTCGCGGCCGGCGGCGAACGGATGAGCAAGAGCCGCGGCAACTTCCTCGATCCGGGCGACTTCGTGGCCGCGTTCGGCAGCGACGGGGCGCGCTATATCGTGCTGCGCGAGGTCCCGTTTGACAAGGACGCCGAGGTCAGCTGGGACGGCTTCGTCCGGCGCTACAACGCCGACCTCGCCAACGACGTCGGCAATCTGGTCAACCGGACCGTGTCGATGGCCAACCGCTACCTGGACGGGGACCGACCGGACCCGACTCACGGCTCGCTGGCGGCGGCCTGGCCGGCCCGGCTCGAGGCCGCTCGGACGGCGATCGACGGCTGCCTCCTTCACGAGGCGCTGGCTGCCATCTGGGAGTTCGCCGGCGCCGCGAACCGGCTCGTGGACTCGGAGCAGCCGTGGGTTCTCGCCAAGGCGGCCAAGGCCGGCGACGCAGAGTCGGCCGCTCGCCTGCGCGACGTCCTCGGCGACCTGGTCGAGGCCTGTCGGTTGATCGGGCTGGCGGTCGCCCCGTTCCTGCCCGCCACCGCGCCGCGGATCCTCGCCCAGCTCGGGTTCGCCTGGCCGTACGCGGACGACGGCAACGGTGGACCGGCTCTCCTCGACGAGTTGCGCTGGGGCGTCCATGCGGGCGAATCCGGCCGGCTCGGCGCGGCGGAGCCGCTCTTTCCCCGCCTCGATACCGAGATCGCGCCAGACTGAGCGCCGAACCCGATACCACCTGCGATCACAGGAGGACCACGCATGGCCCATGGCGAGATCAACCACATCGAGTTTCCGGCGGACGACCCCGAGCGGGCCATGGCCTTCTACACAGCCGTCGCGGGCTGGAAGTTCTCGACGCTCGACGGGATGCCCGACTACTGGGTCTTCCGGTCGGGCGAGGGCTACGGCGGCGCCGTGGGCAAGCGCGGCATCTCGACCGGCAACGTCGTGCGCGACTACATCGAGGTCGATTCGATCGAGGACGCACTGGCCGCCGCCGAGCGGACGGGCGGCACCGTCGCGGAGCAGAAGTCCGAGATCCCGGGCTTCGGCTGGTTCGCGGTCGTGATCGATCCGGAGGGCAGCGAGGTGGGCCTGTTCCAGTCGGCTCCGCGCGGCTGACGGCCCCGCCCACCTCATTGCGCCTCGTCGATAGCCACTGCCATCTTCAGGCCGAGCGCTTCGCCGACGACGTCGACGACGTGATCGCTGCCGCGCGCGAGGCGGGCGTCGAGCGGATCCTCGTTCCGGGTTGGAACGCGGCTTCGTCCGCGGCGGCGGTGTCCATCGTCGGTCGCGTGCCTTGGCTCGACGCGGCGGTCGGAATCCACCCCCACGATGCGGCCGCGGCCACCGGCGCCGACTGGGCAGGGATCGTGGCGGCCGCCCGCGACCCTCGGGTCGTCGCCATCGGCGAGACCGGGCTCGACTACGACCGCGTCTTCTCGCCGATCCCGGCCCAGCTCGCCAATCTCCGGCGGAACCTGGCCCTGGCGCTCGAGACCGGCAAGCCCGCGATCCTGCATTGTCGCTCGCGGGCGGGGGAGCGCGATGCCCAGGATGCCCTGCTCGCGGAGATCCGGGCGTTCGGCAGCGAGCCGCCACGGACCATCATCCACTCGTTCAGCGGCCCGCTCGACTACGCCGAGGCCATGCTCGAGCTCGGCGCCGCGATCAGCATCTCGGGGCTGGCCTTTCGTTCCGGTGAGGCGGCGACGGCAGCGGTCGCCCGCCTCGTGCCGGCGGATCGCCTGCTCGTCGAGACCGACTCGCCGTACCTGTCGCCGCCCGGAGCCCCGCGCGGCCGGAACGCTCCCGAGTGGGTCCGCCTGACCGCGGCCTGGGTGGCCGACGTGCGCGGTGAGGATCCCGACACAGCGGGCGAGGCCTTGATCGTGGCCTACGACCGGTTGTTCGGCACTCCGCGTTGACGTCGCCGTGGTCGCGAACTGCAGGTTTCCGTTCACGCTGAACACGATTCGGGACCTGGCCCCGTTCTGGGGCCGGTTCGAGGCCAATCGGCCGCTTGGCATGGCTGGCGTCGCTGCGGGGGGCCTCTCGACCCTGCGAGCGGCTTGTCGACCCAATTCGGGCGGGTCGGTGGCGGGCGGACTCCGCCACAAGAGCGATTCCTGTTCGGTGTGACTGGAAATCCGTGCCAGGACCATCCAGGCGATGGCTTCTCGCAGGCGTGGCGCTCCAGTCTGGCGCCACGTTCGGGTTGACACGCGAAACGGCGAACGCGTAGGATTAGCACTCTCACATCGAGAGTGCCAACAGGGTCCGTTCCAGACCGGCAGGGGATCCGTTCCAGCGCGACGGACGCCCGAGGAACCCCGGTCCGCGACTCGACAGCGGCACCTCACCACCCCGCCGGGGACGCGATCGGCGACGCCGATCCGGTCCCTCGCCCAACCAGCACGACGGAGGCATCGGCCCCGTCTCAGGAGGAATGCACGTTGGCCACCGCCACCGCTTCCGCGACGAAGCTTCGCCCGCTCGGCGACCGCGTCGTGATCCAGCCGACCGCCCGTGAGGAGATGACCAAGTCCGGCATCGTCCTCCCCGACACCGTCAAGGAGAAGCCCCAGAAGGGCCTCGTCCTGGCCGTCGGCCCCGGCCGCACCCTCGACGACGGCAAGCGCGAGACGATCGACGTCAAGAAGGGCGACACCGTCCTGTACGCGAAGTACGCGGGCACCGAGTTCAAGATCGACGAAGAGGAGCTCCTCATCGTCAGCCAGAAGGACATCCTCGCGATCGTCGAGGACTAATTTCTCGCCTCGCGTCGGACTTGAACCCCAGCAGTCTCCAGGAGGGACATACCCTTGGCTAAGCAACTGATCTTTGACGAGACCGCTCGTCGCAGTCTCAAGCGCGGCATCGACAAGCTCGCCGACGCCGTCAAGGTGACGATCGGTCCGAAGGGCCGGAACGTCGTCCTCGACAAGAAGTTCGGCGCCCCGACGATCACCAACGACGGCGTCACCATCGCTCGCGACATCGAGCTCGACGACCCGTTCGAGAACATGGGCGCGCAGCTTCTCAAGGAAGTCGCGACCAAGACCGACGACGTCGCCGGCGACGGCACGACCACCGCGGTCGTCCTCGGCCAGGCGCTCGTCTCGGAGGGTCTCCGCGTCGTGACCGCCGGGGCCAACCCGATGGTCGTCAAGCGCGGCATCGAACTGGCCGTGCAGGCCGTCGTTGCCGAGCTCGAGAAGCACAAGGTCGACGTCTCGTCGCGCGAGCAGATCGCGGCCGTCGCGGCGATCTCGGCCGCCGATCCGGAAGTCGGCGAGATCATCGCCGAGGTGATGGACAAGGT
>JANLYK010000251.1:0-7469 GCA_031365595.1 Chloroflexota bacterium
CACGGGCGACGGCCGCCTCGTGACCGCGATCGTGCGCGGCGACCTCGAGGTCAACGAGACGAAGCTGTCGAACGCGGTCGGGGCCTCGACCGGCATCCGGCCGGCGACCGTCGAGGAGATCAAGGCCGCCGGCATGGAGCCTGGCTACGGCTCGCCGATCGGGGCCCACGACACCACGGTTGTCGTGGACGAGCTCATCGTCCGGTCGCCGAACCTCGTCGCCGGCGCGAACAAGATCGGGTTCCACTACCGCAACGTCAACGTCGGGCGCGAATTCGCCGCCGACGTGACCGCCGACATCACCAACGCCCGGGAGGGCGATCCGTGCCCGACCTGCGGCCAGCCCGTGGCCCTGCGCAACGGGATCGAGGTCGGCAACATCTTCAAGCTCGGGACGAAGTTCACCGACGCTGCCGGCGCCACCTACCTTGGCGAGGATGGCAAGGAGCACCCGATCGTCATGGGCTCGTACGGGATCGGGGTCGGGCGGAACGTCGCCTGCATCGTCGAGGACCACCACGACGAGAAGGGGATCGTCTGGCCCGAGGAGGTCGCGCCGTACGCCGCCCACCTCGTCGCGATCGGCGCCAACAAGGATCCCCAGGTCGCCGAGATCGCCGAGCGGCTGCATGCCGTCGGCGAAGCAGCGGGCTACTGGCGCCAAATCCTCTACGACGACCGCAATGAGTCGCCGGGCGTGAAGTTCACGGACGCCGAGATGCTCGGCATGCCCTGGATCCTGACGGTCTCGCCGCGGTCGCTTGCCGCCGGCGGGATCGAGGTCACGAACCGTGCCACCGGCGAGCGCTCCACCCGCTCGATCGAGGACGTCGAGGCGTTGATCCGCGGCTCCTGACGGGCGCCGTCCGAGCGCTCGGTAGCATGGGGGCGCGATGCCACCTCGTCCGCTCCTCCCGCCCGACGACCTCTACGCTCGGCTCGAGCTGCCGGTCGACGCCTCGTTCGAGGCAGTCGAGGTCGCCTGGCGAGCGCTCCTGAAGCGCCACCACCCCGACGTGGCTGGTCCAGCCGCCGACACGCTCGCGAAGCGGATCAATGTCGCCCACGACTGGCTGTCGGATCCCGACATGCGCGCCCGCTACGACCGGGAGCGCCATCCACAGCCAGCGCGGACCGGGAGCGTTCGAGGCGGCCGTCCCGTCCGGGGGAGCAGCGGCCGCGGCCACGACGACGTGCCCGTCGCCGCGCGCCCGGTCCGCCGCCGCCCGATCGATCCCGAGGAGGCGCTCGCCCGTCACCTCGAACGGATCGCCCGCCTGAGCGCCGACGAGCTGGACCGGCTCACGCTCGCCGAGACCCAGCCAATCGCGTTCGTCGCCTCGATCGCCCGGTTCCTGCCCAAGGAGCGCCTCGCCGCTCTCGACTCGGTGGAGCGGCGCGTCCAGGACGTGCTGCCGGCGCGGGCCCGCTGGGATGCGCCGACGCGCGACGCGGCCGTCGGGTTCTCCTACGAGCTCCTGCTCGGCCCGTTCCTCGACGAGCACCTGTCCGAGCCGTTCCGGGAGCGCGTCCGCGAGCGTCTCGCCCGGGGCTGGGAGGCCGCAGTCGACCAGCCGCGCTACGGCCCGAACACGCCCGCGGTCGTGGCGGCGATCGGCCGGCTCACGAGCCTCGAGGCGGGGGAGCTCGGTCGTCTCGCGGAGGCGGCGGGTCGGGCCGGCCTGCGGACGGATCTGCCGTGGCCGCGTGGCCTGTCGGCGAGCGACGACGACGGGCTGCGGGTGTCGTCGGCGCTCGCGCAACGGGACGCGGTCGCGGCCCTGCCCGTTGCGGCGTCGGGCCAGGCCCGTCGCACGCTCGCCCGGGCGGTCCATGGCCTCGTCCTGCGCCACGGCTTCAGCGCCGCGGAGCTCGACACGATCGCCGGCCCGTGGCAATCGGTGGTTGCGCCGGCGTCGGCGGCCGGTCCGCAGGCGCGTCGGCGAACGGGCTGATGTCGCTCCCCACCCTGATCAAGCTGATGCATCCAATTCGCGCCGGCCAAGCTCGGCATCACATCCGGCTGGTGCCCTCGTGGCGGGTTCCTACAGTCTGCCGCGCACGTCCAGGGTGAATCCGATCAGCGAGGTTGATCACGGGCCGGCGGCGCGGGCCGGGCACGGAACCGGACAGGCGTTCGACACGATCGCGGCTCATCGGCTACGCTGGAGCCTCATCGTGTTCGATGGGCGCTCCGGTCAGCGCCCCGGTCCCCGAAACCGCCGACCCCGAATTTCCACCTCGTGCCCTGACCGGGCCCCGCATCGCAAAGCGGGAGGGCCCCCGTCAGGAGTCACTTCTCCCATGTCCTTTGATGCCCTCGGGCTGACCCCCGAGCTCCTTCGCGCCGTCGCGGACCAGGGCTACACCGAACCCACCCCCGTCCAGCGTGAGGCGATCCCGTTCGTCCTCGCCGGCCGCGACATCCTCGCGGGCGCCCAGACCGGCACCGGCAAGACCGCCGCTTTCGTGCTGCCGATCCTGCAGCTCCTCAATGCCGAGCGCACGCCCGGCTGGAAGGCGAACGGCGCCCCCGAGCCCGTCGCCGGCCCCAACGGCCCCCGCGCCAACGGCCACAACTCTGACCCCCGCCGCGACCCGCGGATCCCGCACTCCCCGATCCGTGTCCTGATCCTGACCCCGACCCGCGAGCTCGCGCTCCAGGTCGAGGAAAGCGTCCGGACCTACGGCGCCCACCGCCGGATCCGGTCGGTCGCGATCTACGGCGGCGTCGGCTACGAGCCCCAGATCCGCGCCCTGCGCGCCGGCCCCGGGATCGTCGTTGCCACGCCGGGCCGGCTCCTCGACCACATCGCCCAGCGCAACATCGACCTCTCGAAGCTCGAGATCCTGGTCCTCGACGAGGCGGACCGGATGCTCGACATGGGCTTCATCCGCGACATCCGCAAGGTCATGGCCCTCCTCCCGCGCGAGCGCCAGACGCTCCTCTTCTCGGCCACGTTCTCGGACGAGATCCGGCACCTGGCGGGCGGCATCCTCACTGATCCGGCGATGGTCCAGGTCACCCCGCGCAACACCGAGACCGCCCTCGTGACCCAGATCGTCCACCCGGTCGACCGCGAGCGGAAGCGCGAGCTCCTCTCCGAGCTGATCCGGAGCGGGCGGGTCGAGCAGGCCCTCGTCTTCACCCGGACCAAGCACGGTGCGAACCGCCTGGCCGAGCAACTCGGCAAGGACGGCATCGGCGCCGCCGCGATCCACGGCAACAAGAGCCAGGGCCAGCGGGTCCGGGCGCTCGACGACTTCAAGGCCGGCCGGGTCGCCATCCTGGTCGCCACCGAAGTCGCCTCGCGCGGCCTCGACATCGAGGACCTGCCCCACGTCGTGAACTACGAGCTGCCGATGGTTCCCGAGGACTACGTCCACCGGATCGGCCGGACCGGTCGAGCCGAAAAGACCGGCGACGCGATCTCGCTGGTCTGTGTTGACGAGGCGCCGCTCCTGCGCGAGATCGAGAAGCTCGTCGGCCACGCGATTCCGAGCGAGGTCATCGCGGGCTTCGAGCCCGACCGATCGATCCGCCCCGAGCCGATCCGCCAGCGGTCGGCCGGTCCGCGGTTCACGAGTCCTGCGCGCGGCGTCGGCCCGCGCCCGATCCCGATCGGCCATCGCGGCGGAGCCGCCGCGCATCGCGACCGCGGCCCGATGGTCACCAACCACGGCCCGATCCGCCCGTCATTCGACGGCCCGGATCGCAGCCAGGGACCGCGTCGCGACGGCCCTCGGCCGGGTGCGCCCGGCTCCGAGATCAATCGTGGCGGTGGCATTCCCGGCCCGCGTCGCCGCTCGAACAACAGCGGCGGCCCGCGACCGGGCCAGCACGGCCAGCGTCGCCCGGCTTCGGCCGGGAGCGGCATCGGCAATGGCGGCGGCCCGCGCCCGAACTGGAACGCCGAGCGGACCGGCCAGGGTCGAGACGACCGCGGAAGGGCCCAGGGTGGTGGCGGAGATCGTGCGCCCCGCTTCGACCAGCTCCCCGGCGAGCGCCTCGCCCGAGCCAACCGCCCGGGCTGAGGCCTCGGCCGACGCTCGGATCAGATTCCGATCATCGTCTTCACGAACGCGAGACCGCCGACCAAGACCACGATCGCGGCAGCGATGCCGACCCACCGGGCCGCGCCGGCCCGACGCCCTGGCCAGAGGGCAAGACTGATCGTGATCCCGATGACCGTGGCGACCAGCCCGAGCGGCGTGACCATCAGGCCGACGTCGTGCAGCTCCGCGAGCATCTGACGTCCCGTGGCGTCGTAGCCGATGGCACCGATCGCCTCGAACGCTTGCCCCGTAGCGAACAGGAGCAGTCCGACCGTCGGCGCCCAGGACGCGAGACCGGCCGACGGCCAGCGAGCCCGGATTGCGCCCGCGACGAGGAGCAGCACCGCCACCATCGCGGCGTGAAGCCGCGCATGGTCAGCAGCCTCGGCGTCGGCCAGCGTGCCCGCCACCAGGAACCAGCCGATTGCGGCAAGGACGCCGCCCACGATCAGACCTCGCCCGAGATGGCGTCGTGTCATCATCCGATCCTCCTGTGCTATATCGACGGTCGATATATCGCACGACGATAGAGCAACGGTCAGTCGAATGCAAGCGCCAGTTGAGACAGGATCGTGACCTCCGGATCATCGCGAGGCCGTCGGCGAGGCGTATCCTGCCGCCGTGCCCGGCCGAGAGACCGGGACGTCAATCGAGGGAGGGGATCGAGAGCGTGACGGACACCCGGATCCTGCTCGTCGAGGATGACCCGTCGATCCGCGAGGTGACCGCGATCGGGCTGGGCGCGGCTGGGTTCACGGTCACGACCTCATCCGACGGGGTCGAGGGCCTCGAGCGCTTCAAGGCCGACCCGTTCGACCTCGTCCTCCTCGACGTCATGCTGCCCCGCCTCGACGGCTACGAGGTCTGCCGCCAGATCCGCAAGTCGTCGACCGTGCCGGTCGTGATGCTGACCGCTCGGGCCGACACGATGGACGTCGTCGTTGGGCTCGAGGCCGGCGCCGACGACTATGTCCGCAAGCCCTTCGAGGTGCCCGAGCTGATTGCCCGCATCCGGGCGGCGCTGCGCCGGGCGGGCGGCTCCGCCGGCGAGACCAACGAGTTGAGCCTCGGCCCGATCGAGATCGACGTCGCCGGCAGGGTCGCGAGCCGCGCCGGCCAGCCGATCACTCTCACCCGGACGGAGTTCGACCTCCTCCTCGAGCTCGTCCGGCACGCCGGCCAGGTCCTGACCCGCGACACGCTCCTCGACCGCGTCTGGGGCTACGACTACCTCGGCGACTCGCGCCTCGTCGATGTCGCGATCCAGCGCCTGCGGGCGAAGATCGAAGCCGATCCGGCGGCGCCGGAGCTGATCCAGACGGTCCGCGGCGCCGGCTACAAGGCCGTCCGCTGAACGCCGATCGCCGGCTCGCGGCGGCGGCCCTCACGCCGGCCCGATGATCCGCGGCGTCCGCGCCCGGCTGACCGCGACGATCGTCGCCCTCGTCGTCGTCACGGCCGCCGTCCTCGGCCTCGCCGCCTCTCTGTTCGTCGATGCCCGGCTCCACCAGCAGGCCCTCGACGACGCCCGCGACCAGGCCCGCTTCGACCTGTCCGTCCTCGCCCCGTCGATCCTCGACGACCCGCCCACGCCCGAGAAGCTTGCCGACCTCGCCGCCGCGTTCAAGTTCCGTGGGCTCCAATCAATCATCGTCCCCGTCGGCGGCGTGCCGAGCTACGACCCGACGACGCTCCAGGGCACCTTCGAAACGCTGCCAGCCAGCGTCCGCCGGTTCGTCGCGGACGGCCAGGTCGCCTACTCGTGGCAGGACGTGGAGGGCACGCCGAGCCTGATCATCGGCGGGCGCGCCGGTGGCACCGGTCCCGAGATCTACCTCATCCGGGACGTTGGCGGCATCGAGCTCGCACTCGGCCAGCTCCGGCTTGCCCTCGCGATTGGCGCGCTCGTGGCGGTGATCCTCGCGGTCGTCGCCGCCCGGGTCGTCGCCCGCGGCGTCCTCGCCCCGGTCGATGAGGCGAGCCAGGCCGCCCAGCGGATCGAGCGGGGTGACCTCTCGGCCAGGGTGCCGGTCACCTCGGACGACGAGTTCGGCGTCTGGGCGGACCGCTTCAACCGGATGGCCGATTCCCTCGAGGACACGATCCTTCGGCTCGAGGCCGCCCAGGCCCAGAACCGGCGCTTCGTGGCCGACGTCTCGCACGAGCTCCGGACGCCGGTGACCGCGCTCGTCGCCGAGGCATCCCTGCTCCGCGACCACCTCGGCGCCCTGCCGCCGGCGGCGCGCCGGACCGGCGAGCTCGTGATCCAGGACATCGGCCGCATGCGCGATCTCGTCGAGGACCTGATGGAGCTGTCCCGGTTCGACGCGGCAGGGGAGGAGGTCCGCCTCCAGCCGGTCGATCTCGGACGGGTCATCCGGGGTGTTGCGGCCGCCCGCCACCCCGATGCCGCCCTCGAGCTGCCCGACGATCGGGTCGTGATCGACAGCGAGCCGCGCCGGCTCGAGCGGATCCTCGCCAACCTCCTGGACAACGCCCGCGAGCACGCCCCCGGAGCGCTCGTCGTCGTCCGGCTCCGGGCGACCGCCGATGAGGTCGCGGTCGCCGTCCTCGATCGAGGACCGGGCGTCCCGCCCGACCGTCTCGAGCGGATCTTCGAGCGCTTCTACATGGCCGATCCGTCGCGCCGCGGGGGAAGCGGGCTCGGTCTCGCAATCGCCGCAGAGAACGCGGCGCTCCTCGGCGGCGACCTCCTCGCCCGGAATCGCTCGGGCGGCGGGCTCGAGATCCAGCTCCGCCTGCCCGTGACCCAACCGTTACCGGACGGCGATCGGACGGCGATCCACGAGGACGAAGGTGACGATCGATGAACCACCGCATGGAGCGCCCGATCATGAATCACCCGAACCGCCCACTCCCGCTCATCGCCATCGGCCTCGCGGTTGCCGCCTTTGTCGCCGCGTGCGGCGGCACCAGCGGCCCGCTCGGCACCCTCCCCCCGGGCTCGAGCGCCCCGGAGCCGTCGGTCGTCCAGGGCAGCCCGGACGTCACGCCCGCCCCGTCGGACCTGCCGACCACGGACCCGAACGGGTCCGCCCCGCCGACCACCGATCCGTCGAGCGACCCGAGCGCCGACCCGACCGGGACCACGATCGTCCGCGCCTATCTGTGGCTCGGTGGTCAGTCCGGCAGCGAAGGCCTCGTCGCGGTCCTGCGCGAGGTCCCGGCCACGAAGTCCGTGGCGACTGCGGCCATCACGGCGCTGCTCGCCGGCCCGACGACCGGAGAAGCCGGGCGCTCGATCAGCACGGCGATCCCCGACGGCTCCAAGCTCCTCGGGACCAGCGTCACCAACGGCGTCGCGACGATCGATCTCTCGAGCGAGTTTGAGTCGGGCGGCGGCAGCGCCTCGGTCCAGGGCCGGCTCGGCCAGGTCGTCTACACCCTGACCC
>JANLYK010000329.1:0-2098 GCA_031365595.1 Chloroflexota bacterium
AGGCGGCGACCGGGGTGTAGGTGATCGTGCCATTGGCATTCACGACCACGGTTCCGTGGGCGGGATTGCTGACGCTTGCCACGCTCAGCGCCGAGCCCTCGACATCCGTGTCGTTGGTCAGGACGCTGATCGTGATGGGGACGCCCTGGCCGGTCGTCGCGCTGTCGTTGCCCGCGACCGGGGCATCGTTTACGGGGTTCAGGCTGACGTACACCGAGGCGCTGGCGGTCCTGCCGGTGCCGTCCGAGATCGTGTACACGAACGAGGCGCTGCCGACGGCGTTCGCGGCCGGAGCGAACCGGACGGTGCCGTCCGGGTTGACCGTCGGGGTGCCCTTCACCGCGGCGCTGACGCCCGTCACCGTGATGGCGTCACCGTCGGGGTCGCTGTCGTTCGCGAGGACGGCGATGTCGATCGCGATGTCCTCGTTCGTCGTGGCGGTGTCGTTGACCGCGAACGGGGCGTCCGGAGCGGCCTGGACCCGGACCTTGACGGGCGCGGTGTCCGTCCCACCCCGACCGTCGGAGATGGTGTAGCCGAAGTCGTCGTCGCCGAAATAGTTCGCGTCGGGGACGTAGCGAATCGATCCGTTCGGGTTGATGCTCGCGAGGCCGTGGGTCGGGTCGGTCACGCTCGTCACGGTGAGCGCGTCGCCGTCCGGGTCGGTGTCATTGGCGAGGACCGCCAGGTCGGTCGGCGTGTCCTCGGTCGCCGGCAGGTCGTCATTGACGGCGTTTGGCTGGTTGTTCGGCGGGGGCGGCGGCCCGAGGCCGAGGACCGCCGCCTCGGCGTTGATCACGCCGCAGCCGAAATACTGCGAGTAGCGCGGGTCGGATGACGAGATCGGCGTGCTCCCGAAGATCGATTGGACGCCGTAGCCGACGTCAGCGGTCGCGCACAGGCGAGCCTTCACGTCATCAACAAACCCCGGGGCGCCCGTGTCGGTGATTCCTGCGCTCAGCAACAGGGCGACGGTCCCCGCCAGGTGCGGAGACGCCATCGACGTCCCGCTCTGGGCCGAATAGCCGAGGTCGGAACAGAGCATGCATGTTCCGACCGGGACCGGCGAGAAGACGTTGTCGCCGGGAGACCCGAAGTCGACCTCGGGCCCGGTGCACGAGTAGCCCGTCAGCGCATCGTTCGGATTCGTGAACGTCGTCGAGAGGACCTCGGGGTAGGCGCCCGGATAGGCAACCGGGCAGCCACCCAGGATCTCCTGCAACGTGACCGTGTTGCCGGATGCGGCCACGAGGATGACGCCCGCCGCGGATGCGGCCGTGACCGCGCTGGCGAGGGCCGCCGACACCTCATGCGTCCCGAGGCTCATGTTGACGACGTCCATGTCGTTGGCGACCGCCCACTCGAGGGCCAGGATCAGGTCCGAGACCTCGCCCTCGCCGGACGCGCCCAGGATCTTCAGGGCGTACAGATCGACGGCCGGCGCGACACCGACCACGAGATAGCCGTTCTTCTCGGCCGCGAGGATGCCCGCGACGTGGGTGCCGTGGCCGTTGTCGTCCATCGGGTCGGCGTCGTGATTGAAGAAGTCGTAGCCTCCGCGATAGTTCGAGTTGAACTCGGGGTCGACGACGTAGGGCAGGTCGTCGGGGTCGTCGTGGATGTAGTCGATCCCGGTGTCGATGACCGCGACCTTGATCCCCTGGCCGCGGATCCCGGCGTCGTGGACGGGCTTCGCCCCGATGTGCTCGACGCCCCAGGCGTTGTCGTATTCCAGATCGCCGGTTGCGGCGGCGGACACGAGCGGCTCGAGGCTCGTGACGGTGCCGTCGAGCTCGACCCCCCGGACCTGGGGCGCGGCCGCGAGGCCCTTCAAGCGGGCGCGCGGCAGCTCGATCGCGAGGCCATTGACAAGGCCGAGCGTCTTGCGAACCGCGCCGCCTGCCTGGGCGACCGCCTGCCTTGCGGCGCGACCCGGGGTGACGTCGAAGGTGACGATCGCCTTGACCCGATCGGCGCCGGCCGGGGCGGCCGTCGCGGGTCTGACCGAAGAGGCCAGCAGACCGACGGTGGCCGCGATCAGGACGACCATCCGCGTCCCGCCGGCGCGCGGTCGTCGTGCGTCCCGGCCACGCTCGTC
>JANLYK010000336.1:0-8343 GCA_031365595.1 Chloroflexota bacterium
GGGCGGCGACAACCTCGCGAAATTCGCCGAGCGGATGGGCTTCGGGTCGAGCCTCGCGTTCGACCTGCCGACCGCGCGCTCGCAGGTCACCAACGGGGACGGCGGCGCACCCGGCGGCTTCGGCGACGACACCGAGCTCGCAAATGCGTCGTACGGCCAGGCCGAGACCCTCGTGACCCCGCTCCAGATGGCCCTCGTCGCCGCGACCGTCGCGAACGATGGGATCCTGATGCGGCCCCATCTCGTGATCGCGTCGGCCGGCCGGGACGGGACCCGGGCGATCGCGCCCGAGCGCGCCGGCGTCGTCCTCGCCCCCGACGAGGCTGGCGCGCTCCAGGCGGCGATGCAGCGTGCGGTCGAGAGCTCGATCGGGCGCCAGTTCACCAGCGGGGCGAAGGTCTCGGGCATTCCGACTGCCGGCAAGTCCGGAACTGCCGAACTCGGCGGCAGTGGCGCTCCGCACTCGTGGTTCATCGGGTTCGCCCCGGTCGACAACCCGAAGATCGCGATCGCGGTCATCGTCGAGCGCGGGGGACGCGGTGGCGCACGCGCGGCGCCGCTCGCGGGCACCCTGCTCGAGCTGTACTTCAAGACGTTCGGCCGATGACCGACCCGACGACCCCGGACGAGCCGGCACGCACCCCCGAGCCCGAGCCGGCCCGTGCCGAGGAGCAGGCGCACGCCCTCGAGCGTCGGCCGTGGCTCGAGCGGATCGGCCTGGCCGCGATCGCAGCCGTGATGGGCGCGCTCTTCGGCCTCGTGGCCGTCGCCGCCGGGGCCGGCGGCGAGTGGATCCTCGCGGCGATGAGCGCGGTTGGTGCGTTCATGACCGTGGCCGTCGGGCTGTCGACCCTGGTTCGCGGCTGAGCGGCGGCGAAGCGGGAACGAAACCGACCCGCGCGGCGCTCCTCTGTGTGACCGACCGAACGCATGACGGACGGCAGACACCACACCGTCACACTCCGCCCCGTCAGAGAGGCACCGCGAACCTCTCCGGCCGACCGGACGTACTATCGTTGAAACCCCCATCGCCGGACCGCCTGTCCGCCGATTCCTGCGAGGAGCCCGATGACCAACCTTGAGCAGACCGGAGAGAAGGTCCTCGCCAACGTCGAACGAGTGATCGTCGGCAAGCATCACGAGGTCCGTCTCGCCCTTGTCGCGCTCCTCTGTCGGGGCCATCTTCTGATCGAGGATGTCCCGGGTACCGGCAAGACCGTGCTCGCCAAGGCGATCGCGCGGAGCCTGGGCTGCTCGTTCCGGCGGATCCAGTTCACCCCGGACCTGTTGCCGTCGGACGTGACCGGCCTGTCGATCTACAACCAGAAGACCCAGGAGTTCGAGTTCCGGCCGGGGCCGATCATGAGCCAGGTGGTCCTTGCCGACGAGATCAACCGGGCGACCCCGAAGACCCAGTCGAGCCTGCTCGAGTCGATGGAGGAGCGCCAGGCGACGGTCGACGGCACGACCTACGCGATGCCCGATCCCTTCCTCGTGATCGCGACCCAGAACCCGATCGAGTACGAGGGGACGTTCGCATTGCCGGAAGCCCAGCTGGACCGGTTCATGCTCCGGATCCGGCTCGGCTACCCGCAGCCGCTCGAGGAGGTGATGATCCTCGACGAGCAGAAGCGGACCCATCCGCTCGAGGCCCTCGAGGTCGTCTGCTCGGTCGAGGAGTTGCGCGGGATGCAGACCTCGATCCGTGACATTTACGTCGACTCGTCGGTCGCCGAGTACATCGTCCGCCTCGTCGGGGCCACCCGGACCCACCCCGACGTGTACCTCGGCGCCTCACCCCGCGGCTCCATCGCGTTGTACCGCGCCGGCCAGGCTCTTGCGGGCCTGATGGGCCGGGACTACGTGATCCCCGACGACATCAAGGCCCTCGCCGAGCCCGCCCTGGCCCACCGCCTGATCATCAAGACGAGCTCCTCGATCCACGATGTGCAGTCGGGCAACGTCGTCCGGGAGCTGCTCGATTCGATCCCGATCGACGGGATCCGCCCGACCGGCGGACAGGGCGGGCCGCGCGCGATCAACCCGACCAGCCAGGGCGTGGCCGGCGCCTGAGCGCGGCACCCGACCGAGCGACGTGGCCACCGAGCGCGACCGATGATCCGACGCTTCCAGCTCATCGTCATCGCGGCAATCCTCCTGATCGCGGCGTTCTCGACTGAGCGCGAGTTCCTGTTCTACCTGGTCTATCTCTCGATCCTGGTGGTCGGCGGGTCGTACATCCTGACCCGGCTCGGCCTGGCCGACCTCGAAGCGGGATACGCCGTGAACCAGCTCACCGGCCACGTCGGCGACAAGCTTCAGATCACCTACACGCTGCGCAACACGAGCCGACTCCCGAAGCCGTGGCTCGAGATCCACAATCCGACCACGCTGCCCGGCGGCCTGCCGGGCCGGGCGATCTCACTCGGATCCCGAGCCGAGCGGTCGTGGCTGGTCCGGGCCGCGCTGACGCGCCGCGGCCACTTCCGGGTGGAGCCCCTTCAGATCCGGACCGGAGATCCGTTCGGGTTCTTCGAGGCCTCCGCATCGGTCGGGCAGGGAGTCGCGGTCGTCGTCTATCCCCGGATCGAGGCCCTGCCGTTGTGGCGCCTCCCCGCCGCGAGCATCGAAGGCAGCCATGCGGCGCCCGAGCGGACGCTCCAGACCTCGCCTCTGGCTACGGCGGTCCGGCCGTATGCGCCCGGCGACAGCTTCAACCGGATTCACTGGAAGTCGACGGCGCGTCATGGCGAGATCCAGGTCAAGGAGTTCGAGCTCGAGCAGACCGCCGACGCGTGGATCTTCATTGACCTCGAGCGGGCGGTCCAGGGTGGCCGCGGCGAGGAGTCGAGCGTCGAGATCGCCGTCCGTGCCGCGGCGTCGATCGCGGCCAAGGCGCTCCTGGAGAATCGGGCCGTGGGGATGACGGTCAACGGGCATCGCCAGGCGATCGTCCCGGCGGACCGCGGCGCCCGTCAGCACCTCAAGATCATGCAGCTTCTCGCCGCAGTCGAAGGCGACGGCACGACGCCCCTCGCCGAGTCACTGATGGCGGCGGCGGGCCGCCTCCGGCGCGGGATGACCGCGATCGTGATCACCTCGTCCACGGATCGCGGCTGGGTCCGCCCGCTTGCCGCGCTCCGGACGCGGGGCATCGGCTCGGTGGTTGTGACCGTCGACGCGGCCGCCGCCGACGATGCGCTTCGTCTCGAGCGGCGGCGACTCGGCGAACCGGTGACCGAGCCCGACGCGGCGGCGATCGAGCAACGCGCCCAGCGGGCGCGAGCCCTGCGCCATGCCCTCGCCGAGTACGAGCTCCGCGTCCACGCCCTGACCCCTGGCACGTCCATCGCCGAGGCGCTGACATGATGTCGTCGGTCCGCGCTCGCCTCTCCTCGAGCCTGTCGGAATCGTGGGTCAGTCTCGTCCTCGTCGCGGTCATGGCGGTGGTCGTGGGCTGGTCGCTCGACGACGCGGCCCTCGTCCTGGGCCGGCGCAACGACACCGACTTCCTGCCCTGGGTCGCGTTGGGCGGCGTGATCGTCGGATTCGTGGGCGCCCAGGCCCACTGGAACCGACCGATCGCCCACCTGATCGGGGCCGCCTTTGCGGCGCTCGTCGTTCCGCTGTTGGCCGGCGCGGTTCTCGAACCCGGGGCGAGCCTCTCGGCCCAGTACACCGCGACGGCCACGGCGACGACCAACGCCGTGATCGACTTCGCGGTTCGTGGCCTGCAATTGACCCAGGAGACAGGCCACTACCTCGTGGTCCTCGGGATGCTGTGCTGGGCGAATGGCCAGTTCGCCGCCTCGGCGGTCTTTCGCCAGGCCCGGCCGCTTGGTCCGATCGTCGTCCTCGGAGCGGTCCTCGTCGCCAACATGTCGGCGACCAAGCACGATCAGATCTGGTTCCTCGTCGCGTTCTCGTTGGCGGCCCTGTTCCTTCTGACCCGGCTCCACGCCCTCGACGAACGCGCAACCTGGATCCGCCGTCGGATCGGCGATCCCGCGACCGTCGGCTCGCTGTACCTGCGCGGCGGGACGATGTTCATCCTGATCGCCGCGTTCGGCGCCCTGACCCTGACCGCGAGCGCGCGCTCGGCGCCGCTAGCCGGCTTCTGGGATGGCGCCCGACCACTCCTGATCGACGTCACGCAGTGGCTGCAACGAATCATTCCGCCCGCCCCGGACAGCCAGACCCTGGGGATACCGTCGTTCGGCCAGCAGGTCGTGATCGGCGGAGTGTGGTCGCCCAGAGATGAACCCGCC
Organism: Chloroflexota bacterium; assembly: GCA_031365595.1. GTDB lineage: Bacteria > Chloroflexota > Limnocylindria > Limnocylindrales > CSP1-4 > CF-46. The sequence continues at coordinate 4,269 of JANLYK010000336.1, forward strand.
CTCGTGATCCGGCGGCCGTCCGGCAATGACGACCGGTTCTACTGGCGGGCCGTTGCCTACGACTCGTTCACCCTGTGGGGCTGGAAGTCGTCGACGCCGAACGTCGCGACGCGTCCGGCCGGGGAGGTCCTCCTCGACGGCACCCTCGACGCAATCCCGGCGGCCGCCGCCCGAACGGTGATCTCGTTCCGGGTCGAGCCCCAGTCGAACTTCTTCAACGTCGCGTTCAGCCCCATCGATCCGCTCACCATCAACCGCGACACGACCGTCGACCTGTCCGGCGCGAATGGCTACCTGCATTCGGTCACGATCGACTCGGGCGTCCCGTACGACGTCACCGCCGCGGTGCCGACGATCGCCGATGTGCCCGGCGGGACGACCGAGAACCGGCTTCGCTCGGCCGGCCAGGACTATCCGGCCGGGATCGCGGCCCGCTATCTCGATGTGCCGACCGGCGCGATCGGGCCGAACGCCCGGACGCTCCTCGCCGACATCGTCGCCCGGGTCAAGGCCGACGGCACCGACAACCCGTTCGACATCGCGAGCGCGATCGTCGAGGAGTTCCACGACAACGGTGAGTACCGCTATGCCACCAACGTGGCCGGCGTCTGCCAGGACTCATCGTCGATCTCGGAGTGCTTCGCCACCCACAAGACCGGCTACTGCGAGCACTACGCGACGACGATGGTCATGCTCCTGCGCGAGCACAAGATCCCTGCTCGGATGGTCGAGGGCTTTCTGCCCGGCGGCCTGAACGTCGCGACGGGGGTCGAGACGATCTCGACGGTCGGTTCGCACGCCTGGGTCGAGGTCTACTTCCCCGGCTACGGCTGGCAGATCTTCGACCCGACCGGAGGCGGCGTCTCGCAGGCCCCCCCGATCATCCAGGGCAGCCCCGTCCCGCTCGTCACGCCGCGGCCGAGCGCCTCGCTAGGCATCTCGAGCCGTGACCCGGGCGACGGCCGCGACCCGACCCGCCGCACCGGCACGCTGCCGGGTGGCGCGGACGACGGGACCTCCAGCGGCAACACGGCCATCGCGATCAGCCTCGTGATCGTCCTGCTTGCGGCCGTCGGCCTGATCGCGTTCCTGGCCTGGCGGCGTGGCCCGCGCGGGGCGACGACGCCGGAAGGCGTCTACACGTCGGTGAGCGGGATCGCCCGCCGGTTCGGGTTCGGGCCACGGCCCACCCAGACGGCGTTCGAATACGCATCCGCGCTGGGCGACATCCTGCCCGCCGTCCGACCCGAGCTCCACACCGTCGCCTCGGCCAAGGTCGAGGTCGCGTACGGCCGGCGCGAGCTCGGCGACGATCGGATCCGGGCCCTGCGCGTCTCGTATCGACGGCTGCGGGTCGCCCTCCTGCGCCTCGCTCTGCGCCGCGGCGACCGACGTCGGATGCGCTGACCGGAGTGTCCCCGTCGAGGTTTCTCGCTAGAGGGCGCCGGAGCGGGCCCGTTCCTCGTTCGCGGCCTGGGCCTCTTCGTCGACCAGGCTCGCGAGGTGCTCGGTCAGGTTCATCGCCCGGATGACCGGCCGGCCGGCCCGGAACTCGATGATGCTGATCCCGCACAGGTCGGACGACCACATCCAGAACTTCTCGAGCGGCAGGTCGAACAGGGTCAGGAGGAGCACCTTGAAGACCCCGTCATGGCCGACGAGGATGGTCCACGGCTGGTCGGCAACCGCGTCGCGGTAGCCGGCGACCTGCGGGGCGTGGATCGAACCCGGCCGGCCCGCGGCCGCCAGCTCCGCCAGGACATCCGCCAGGCCAGGGGCAAGGCGCTGGCGAACCTCGGCGAGCCGCTCCCCGCCGGGCGCCCAGGCGAGGGTCGGCGTCCGTCGCCACGTCGCGAGCAGGTCGGCGTGGCGCTCCGCGATCTCGTCGGCCGGCAGGCCTTCCCACTCGCCCTGCCCGATCTCGAGGAACCGGTCGTCGGGGCGGAGCGGGATCGGCGCTGCGAAGGCGGCCGGAGCCGCCGCGGCGTCGCGGATCGCGGTCGCAGTCTCGGCTGCACGACCGAGCGGGGAGTGGACGATCGCGAGCGGCGGGCCGGGCGGCAGGGGCAGGGCCGGCGGATCGAGCGGACGGGCGAGGCGGCGGGCGACCAAGCCGGCCTGACGCCGACCTGTGGCCGACAGCGGCGTCTCGAGCTGGCCCTGGAAGCGGCGCTCGACGATCGCCTCGGACTCGCCGTGGCGGACCAGGACGAGCGACGCGTCGAGGTCGGGCGGGATCGCGAGGGGAGCCATCGGACGATCCGGGCCGGTCAGCGGTCCCGGCCCAGGCGGATCGCCCAGAGCTCGATCACGGAGTCCTGGCTGCGGATCGCGTCGGCGACCTCCGGCGGAACGTCCTCGTCGAGGGCAAGGACCATCAGGGCGTCGGCCCGCGGCGCGCTCCGGCCGACGTGCATCGCGCTGATGTTCACGTCGGCCTCGCCGAGGATCTGGCCGATCCGGCCGATCATGCCGGGCCGGTCGCGGTGGTTCGTGATCAGCATCACGTCCGATGGCTCCACGTCCAGTCGGTAGGCATCGAGCCGGGTCAGGCGCTGCTCGCCGCCGGCCACGGTCCCGGCCACGGTCGTGGTCCGCTTGCCGCTCTCGCCGCTGATCGTGATCTGGGAGGAGTAGCCGCCGGCATCGGGCGTCTTGCGTTCGACAACCGTGATCCCGCGGGCCTTGGCGAGCGACGCCGCGTTGACGAGGTTGACTCGCTGCGTCGTGGACGTCTCGATCATCCCGCGCAGGACCGCCGCGGTCAGCGGCGACGCATCGAATGCCGCGAGCTCACCGGCGATCTCGAGGGTGACGGTCTTGACCCCGCTGCGGGCGAACTGGGCGAAGAACCGCCCGAGCATCTCGGCCAGCGGCAGATACGGCGCGATCGCCCGGGCGGTCTCGGGAGTGAGGAGCGGGGCGTTGACCGCGTAGCGGGCCGATCGCCCGGCGAGGACGTCGAGGACCTGGTCGGCGACCTCCTCGGCGACCAGGACCTGGGCCTCGGCGGTGGACGCTCCGAGATGCGGAGTGAGGAGCGTGTTCGGCGCGTCGAGGAGCGGCGATCCCGTCGGAGGCTCGTTCTCGAAGACGTCGATTCCGGCGCCGCCCAACCGCCCGTCGCGGAGCGCGTCGGCGACCGCGGCCTCGTCGAGGACGCCGCCGCGTGCGACGTTCAGGACGATGGCGCCGGGCTTCATCCGGTCGAGCTGCTCCTTGCCGATCAGGCCGCGCGTCGAGCGGGTGAGCGGCACGTGGACCGAGATCACGTCGGACCGCGCGACGAGGTCGTCGAACGAGACGAGCTCGACGCCATGGTGAGCGGCCTGCTCGGCGGTCACGAACGGGTCCGAGGCGAGGACGGTCATCTCCATGGCCACCGCGCGAACTGCGATCGCCTGGCCGATCTTGCCCAGCCCGACGATCCCGAGCGTCCGGCCGCGCAGTTCAAGCCCGGTGAACTGGGCGCGCTTCCACTCGCCGCGCCGAAGCGAGGCGTCGGCCGCCGCGACCTTGCGGGCGACGCCGTAGAGGAGGGCCAGGGTGTGCTCGGCGGCGGCGATCGTGTTGCCGGTCGGGGCGTTGACCACCGTGATCCCGGCCGCCGTCGCCGCATCGAGGTCCACGTTGTCCACGCCGACCCCGGCCCGTCCGACGACCTGGAGGCGGCTGCCGGCCGCGGCGATCACCGCGGCATCGACCTGGACCTGGCTGCGCACGACCAGCGCGTCGTAGTCGGGCAGGATCGCGCACAGCTCGTTGGGGGTGATCCCCGGCCGCTCGTCGACATCGTGGGCGGATCGGAGGCGGTCGATGCCCTCGTGGGCGATCGGTTCGGCGACGAGGATCCTCACGCAGGGACGGCGGCCCGGACAGGTACGCCCGCGGGGGACGGCCCGGGGCCGGACACGCCGGTCTGGATCGCGAGCGCAGCCGCCTGGGCAGCACCGACCGCCTTGCCGGGCTCGATCCGGCGGCCCTGCTCGACAGCGACCCGCTCAAGGACTGCGATCGCGTCGATGATCTCGCCGACCGTCACCGAACCGAGGTGGCCGAGCCGGAAGATCTTGCC
>JANLYK010000351.1:0-7925 GCA_031365595.1 Chloroflexota bacterium
TAGACGAAGGCGACGCTGGTGGCGAGGCCGACGACGCCGGCACCGAAGAAATACAGCCAGACCGGCAGGCCGGACGGCGCGTTGCCGTTCGTCTGGAGCATCACGTTCGTCGTCAGGAGCAGCGCAAACACGGACAGGATCGTGGTGACCCAGTAGCCGCGGTTGAGCATGTTCATCGGGTCCTCGGTCTCCTTGCCGCGGACGAAGAAGATCGCCACGATCGTCGACAGGAGCCCGAAGGCACGGATCACGAGCGGGAAGAAGATCCACGCCTCGGGGTTCGGCCAGCCGGCCGCAAGGGCGATGGCGTAGACGCCGACTCCGAGGATCATCGCCCCGATGTTCTCGGCGGCAGTCGACTCGAACAGGTCGGCGCCACGGCCGGCGCAGTCGCCGACGTTGTCGCCGACCAGGTCCGCGACCACGCCGGCGTTGCGCGGGTCGTCCTCGGGGATGCCCTTCTCGACCTTGCCGACGAGGTCGGAGCCGACGTCGGCGGCCTTGGTGTAGATCCCGCCGCCGAGCTGGGCGAAGAGGGCGACGAACGAGGCGCCGAACCCGAAGCCGACGATGAGGAACGGGGCGTCCTTCGTGGCCTGGCCGCCACCGAGACCGCCGAAGAGGCTGAAGATGCCGTACACGCCGAGCAGTGACAGGGCGACGACCAGGAAGCCGGACACGGCCCCGCCGCGCATCGCGACCTGGACCGCCTCGACGAGGCTGCGCCGGGCCGCGGCCGCGGTTCGGACGTTGGCCTTGACGCTGATGTACATGCCGATGATCCCCGACGCCATCGAGCACGCGGCTCCAACGAGGAAGGCGAGGGCGGTCCGCCAGCCCAGGTCGAGGCCGAATACGTCGGTTTCGGCGACAGCCTTGGTCTCGAAGATCGAGATCACGGCCCCGATGACGACCGCGCCGACGAGGGCAAGGATGCCGATGGTGGTGTACTGCCGTCGGATGAAGGCGACCGCGCCCTCGAAGATCGTCCCGGCGACGTCTTCCATCTCCTTCGTCCCGGTGTCGCGCGACAGGACGTCGCGGGCCAGGTACAGGGCGAACAGGATCGCGATGATGCCGGCCGGCAGGATGATCAACTGGAGCGTGTCTGCGCTCAACAAGGTATCGGGATCCTCCACTCTCGCTTGAGCCGATCGCGGACGCACACCGAATTCGTGCGCGGTCGCCGGTCATCGGGGCCTGTCGACCCGCATGCGGGATGGGCAGGCGGGCAGCCGGGAGTGTAGCAAAGGCGAGACGGACGTCGCCAGAACGACCGCCGCCGAGCGCTCGCGGCCGGGTTCCGGCGTGGACCCTATGCTTCGCGGGCCGTGACGAACCGCCGACCCCTTGGCTGCCTGCTCGAGATCGTCCAGACGCTGGTTCTGACGGTCGTCCTGTTCTGGGTTGTCCAGTCGTTCGTGGCCCAGCCGTTCCAGGTCCGGCAGCTGTCGATGCAGTCGACGATCGAGAACAACGAGTACGTCCTGATCGACAAGCTGACGCCGCGCTTCGACCCGTACCACCGCGGCGACATCGTTGTCTTCTCGCCACCGCTCGCAGCCGCAACCCAGCTGGGCGAGCCGTTCATCAAGCGGATCATCGGCGTAGCCGGGGACACGATCGCGCTCCGTGACGGCCGGGTCTTCGTCAACGGCACCGCCCTCGACGAGCCGTACCTGTTCGCCGTCGACGGAGTCGCCGAGCCGACCGAACCGGAGACCGCCGACGACAGCTGGACGATCGGCGAGGGCAAGCTGTTCGTGATGGGCGACCACCGGCGACGCTCGTCCGACTCGCGCTCGTTCGGGCCGATCACGGTCGACTCGGTCGTGGGACGGGCGTGGCTCCGGTACTGGCCGCTGGCCAGATTCGGCGTCCTGCCGACTGCGCGCCATCCCGAGCTGGCCGATCCGTCGGCGTCGCCGCGGGCCAGCGGGACGCTCCCGACCGGTCGGCCGTCGACCCGCCCGTCGGCCAGTCCGACACCCTGATCGGGCCGCTCGATCGAGGCCGGCCCGGCCGAGCCGGTCGGTGTCGACCACCTATACTGCCGGACTTGTGACCTCCCCCGAGCCCCTTCCGGCGAAGCGCAAGCCTGCCTTCGGCTGCCTGCTCGAGATCATCGAGACGCTGGTCCTGACCCTCGTCATCTTCTGGCTCATCCAGTCGTTCGTGGCCCAGCCGTTCCGGGTCGAGCAGGAGTCGATGCGCCGGACCCTCGAGCCCGACCAGTACGTCCTCGTCGACAAGCTGACCCCGCGCTTCGACCCGTACAAACGCGGAGATATCGTGGTGTTCAGTCCACCCGAGGTGTGGGCCTCCGGCCAGGGCCAGCCGTTCATCAAGCGCGTGATCGGCGTGGGCGGCGACACGGTCGAGATCAAGGACGGCGGGGTGCTCCTCAACGGCATCAAGCTGCTCGAGGGCCAGTACGTGTACCGCGAAGACGACGGGAGCACCCAGGAGACAACCCAGATCGGGTCGGAGAGTCGATGGGTGGTGCCCGATGGCCAGGTCTTCCTGATGGGCGATCACCGCGGCGACTCGGCCGACTCGCGCGAGTTCGGGCCGGTCCCGGTGAGCACGGTGATCGGTCGGGCCTGGCTCCGCTACTGGCCGCTCGACACGTTCACGATCCTCCCGACCCCCCGGCACCTGGAGATGGCAACTCCCGCGCCATGACCAGCAGGGCGTGACGGCGCTGTCGTGACGAACCGGTCGTGAACCCGGCCCTGGCCGCGCTTGCCGCGGTGACGATCGGCGGCGCCGTCCTGGCGGTTGCGGCCCGCGACGTCCGATCGGCGGTCGTGGGCCTTCTTGTCGTCCTCGTTGGCGCTCCGCTGATCGCCGACCCGTGGCCGACGCCGCTCTCCATCCTTGTCCGGATCGCAGCCGCCCTGCTCGCGACCCGGTTCCTGGTCATCGCGTTACGCGGCGACCTGGCCGGCACCGGGACGCGCATCGGCTGGCCAACCGAGGTCCTGATCGGGGCGGCCGCGGGACTGGTCGGGTACGGGAGTCACGGGCTGGGCGCGGTCGGATTGGGTGCGGCCGAGGCGCAGGCCGCCGGGTTCGGCCTGGCGGCCCTCGCGATCGCCCCGTTGATCACCGGCCGGGACGTGCTCCGGATCGGGATCGGGGCGATCCTCCTGCTGGTCGCCGCGTCGCTGGTCCGGTCGGGCCTCGATGGGCCGCTCACTGATGCGGAGCAGCTGATCGGCGCGATGCTGACGATCGGCCTGGGCGGTGCGGTCGCGGTGATCTCGATCGCGGCCCGATCCGCGGGCGGATTGGAGCCCATCGATCTCAAAGCGCTCGAACGTGGCCGGCGCACCCCCGATGCCCACCGCGCGTCTGGTTCCCGCCGAGCGCCCGAGGCCGGCCGGACACGAGAACCCGGCCGAACCGGAAGGCGACCATGACCGTCGTCCCGTTCCTGGTGATCGCGGCCGTAGCCGGGACGCTCTCGCTCCTCGTTCGCGACCGGCGCGGCTGGTCAACGCTGATCGCCCTGGCGGGCCTCGTCCTGATGACCGCCGCGGCCGCCGCGATCGGGTCGGCCGCCACGATCACGATCGGCGGCACCGTGTTGGCCGGCTCCGAGTGGCTACGCCTGTATGCCCTGCTCGGCAGCCTGGTTGGATTCCTCCTCGTGGCGATCGACGTCAGCGCCGTCCACGAACCCGACGTCCCGGGCGTGGTCGTCCTCGGCCTCGGCGCGGCGGTTCTCGCCCTCGCGATCCCCGACCCGGGAGTCGCCGTCGTGGCGGCCACCGCAGGCGGGCTCGCGGGGATCCTCGTGGCCGCGCCGATCGAGGCAGCTGCCCGGGCCGCCTTCGTCGGGATCCGGGAGCTCCGGGCGCTCGCGGTGGCGGGCAGCCTGGCCATCGTCGCCACTGCCTGGCTCGCCCGGCCGCTCGACGACCTGGCCGGCGCGCCGGCAGCGTTCGGCCTCGCCTACCTGGCGTTCGGGATCGCGGTCGCGGTCCGCTTCGGGGCGATCCCCTTCCATCTCTGGGCCGCCCGGGTGGCCGATGCCGCCCCCGGCGTCGCCCTGCCCCTCCTGATGGCCTGGGGCCCCGCCGCGTTCGCTGCCGTCGCGTTGACCTGGATCGATCAGTCCGTGGCCCCTCTGGTCCTGCCGCTCGGCACCGAACGCGGTCTGATCGCCGCGATCGGGGCTGTCAGCGTCGTCCTCGGGATCGTTGCGGCCTGGATCCAGGACGACCTCGAGCACATCGTCGGCTACACGATCGCCGCCGACGCCGGGTTCGCGGTCCTCAGCCTGGCCGTCCTGAGCCCGGAGGCCTGGGAGCCGGGGCGGACCTGGCTCCTGATCTTCGTCGTCGGGAGGAGTGCATTCGCCGCCTGGGCCGTCGCGATCCACGGCGGGTTCGGGACGCGACGATTGCCGCAGCTCGGGGGCTGGGTCCGGCGCGCGCCGCTCCTCGGCCTGGCGCTCGTCGTCATCGCAAGCGCCGCGATCGGCTGGCCCGGCCTCACGATCTGGGAGACCCGTGTTTCGATCGCGACTCTCGCCCTGCCGGACCCGCTGGCCGCCCTCGTCGCGATCGCCCCGCTCGCCTCGATGGCGATCTACGGCCGAATCCTGTGGATCGGACTGCAGGCGCCGAGCCCGGTCGTCCTCGAGGGCCGTGGCGATCGACCGGGCTGGCCCACCAGCGTACCGCGCCGGCCGATGGTCGGCCTCGGTGCCGTGGAGCGCGGGTTCGAGCGGGCGGCCCATGCGGCGACGGGCGCGCTCGACGTGATCTGGGTCCTGCCGACCGCAGCCCGCCAGAACCGGATGCCCCTCGCGTCGGCCGCGGTTCTCGCCCTCGCCGCGCTCGCTCTCGCGGTCAGCGGCGGTGGGCTTGGCGTTCCGGAGGCGGCCCGCGCGGTCCCGGCGATCACCCAACCGGGCCCGGCGGAGGGGAGCGAACCGGGCCAGCTCGGGCCCGGCGACGGCGCGCGACCGAGCGACGAGCCGTTTCCCAGCGACGAGCCGTTTCCCAGCGACGAGCCGTTCCCCAGCGACGAGCCGTTCCCCAGCGAGGGGTAGCGACGACCCGCGACCCCACGGGCCGGGAGCGTGACCCGCCGGCTGGGTCAAGACGACCGTCAGCGAGCGTGACCGTGCGGCGATTCGGACGCAGCCGAGCGTGCCGCTGCCGCGGCTGACTCACTGGGCGGGTCGGGTCGGCGCACCGCCCGCTGGTTTGCTACTCGACGGGAGCCAGAACCCAGCGGTCGATCTCGCGCTCGTAGGCGAACAGCTCGTCCGTCGCGAACCACAGGTCGATCTCGGCCGCCGCGGTCTCCGGGCTGTCCGACGCATGGACGAGGTTCTGGGCCGTCTCGAGGGCGAAGTCGCCGCGGATCGAGCCGGGGGCGGCCTCGTGCGGCCGGGTCGCCCCGTTCATCGCCCGGACGACGGCGATCGCGTTGGGGCCCTCGAGAACGGCGGCCACGAGCGGCGCGCTCGTGATGAAGTCAACGAGGCCGCGGAAGAACGGCTTCGCGCTGTGGACCGCGTAGTGGCGCTCGGCGAGATCGGACGAAACGTGCATCAGCTTGAGCCCGACGAGCTTCAGCCCGCGATCCTCGTACCGGGCCAGGATCCGGCTTGCAAGGAGGCGCTGGACGCCGTCGGGCTTGATCAGGACGAGGGTGCGTTCGTTCACGGGGTCTCCTGGTGGTCGGCGGGATCCGATTGGTCATGGGGATCGGCCGGGCCGCGCCCATCGTCGGGTGGGCCGTCGCCGATCGCGCCGGCTGCCGCGGCATGATCGCGCATGGCCTCAGTCTCGTGGCCGACGATCCGCTGCGCATCGCCCCGGACGAGGACCAGGATCGGGTCCCTGCGGCCGGCGAGCAGGTCGAGAATCGCCGGAGCCAGCCCGGGCGTCGAGCGCAGGGCGAGGATGAGGCCCGTTGCCGCCTCGGCCGTTCGACCCGCCTCCAGCGCGACCCGGCCACGGTGGAACAGGATCGTCGGATCCAGCACATCGTCGAGTGCCGCGTCGCTGCCGTCGGCGTCATCGCCCCACAGGCTCGGTCCGCCGAAGACCTCGGGCACGCCCGGCTCGAACGGCTCAGGGGCCACGCCACCATCCAATCCGCCGGCAGCCGCGGCTCCGCCGCTCGTCGGCGGACGAGCGAGTGGCCGCGGGCCAGGATGCAGATCGTCGAACAGGACGCCCGTCTGGCCGGTCGAGCTGCCGGGCTCCACGGGCCAGATCGCGCTGCGCTGCATCCCGGCAAAGACCGGATCGAGCGAGCCATCGGCCGCGTCCATCGCGCGCCCTGCAAGCCGCCGGGCTTCCGCCGGTCTGCCGAGCGCGGCCTGCGCCTCGGCCGCGATCACGAGGCCGAGGATATCGTCCGGCTGGCGCTCGAGCCACGCGGCGGCGGCCTCCCCTGCCCCGCCGATATCGCCGGTTCGCCAGCGCGCCTCGGCCAGATCCCGAGTCGCCTCATCATCGAGTGCGGCCCGGCCGGCCAGCGACTCGAGCTCGGTCCGGGCCAGGCCGAGCGAGCCGAGCCGAAGATGCAGGCGGGCAAGGACGAGGTCGTCGGGGCGCGGCGCAACGGCCTCCCCGGTCATGGGTTCGCCCACGGTCGGCGTCGAAGGCGTGCTCACGCCGGCAGCTTCAGACGGCGCTCGAGGCCGCGCAGGTGACGGGCCGGGGCGACGACCGCCAGGCGCAGCCCATCGTCGGTGAAGAGCTCGCGAGCCACCCGCTGGACCTCGCCGGCATCGACCGCCGCCACGGCCGCCAGGGCCTCATCGAGCGTCAGGACCCGATCGTGGAGGGCCTCCTGACCACCGATCCACGACGCGAGGTGGCGGGTCTCGTCCATCCGGAGCTCGAGCCCGCCCGAGAGGTATGCCTTGGTCTTGTCGAGCTCGTCTGGGGGCACTGTCTCGTCGCGGAGCCGGGCGAGCTCGGCCAGGACCGCGTCGAGGGCGGCCGGCAGTCGTTCCGGGTCGACCCCGGCCGAGACCTCGAGCGAGCCCGCGTCGGCATAGTCCACGAGTCCGGACGACACGTCGTAGGCCAGGCCCTGCGCCTCCCGGACCGACAGGAACAGCCGGCTCGACATCCCGTCGCCGAGGACGCCGTTGAGCACGGCCAGCGTCCACGCGTCGGGGTGGTCGCGACGGAGGGCCGGCACGCCGACGATCAGCTGGGCCTGCGTCGCGTCGCGGCGCGATCGGAGGAGGGCGCGCGGACCGGCCGGCAGGGTCGGGGCGGGAGCGAAGCCGGGGACCGCGCCATTGCCCGTCCCGAAGGCCGCGCCGGCGAGCTCGACGACCTGGTCGTGGGCCAGGTCGCCGGCCAGCGCCACGACCGTGTTGGCCGGGCGGTACATCGTCCGCCAGAAGCCGCGGATCGCATCCGAGGGGAGCGCCCGGATCCCGTCCTCGTCGCCGCAGATCTCGCGACCCAGGGCGCCTTCGCCGAACATCGCCTGCTGGAACAGGATCTGGGCGTGTTCGGCCGGATCGTCGAGGTACGAGCGGATCTCCTCGACGATCACGGTCCGCTCGCCGTCGATCTCCTTCTCCTCGAGGTTGGGCCGGACGATCAGCTCGCCGAGGACGTCCATCGCCCGCGTCGCCTCGCGCTGCGGGACGCGGACCCAGTAGACGGTGGACTCGCGGTCCGTCGCGGCGTTGAACGAGCCGCCGACGCCCTCGATCGCCTCGGAGATCGCGCGGGTCGAGGGAAAGCGCTTCGTCCCCTTGAACGTGATGTGCTCCATGAAGTGCGCCGCGCCGGCCTCCGCGGGCGTCTCGAGGCGCGAGCCGGCGAGGACATACGCCGCGATGGAGACCGAACGTGCGCCCGGGAGCCTGGCGCTGATCACGCGCGGCCCCGACGGCAGCGCGGTACGTTCGAACATCGCGGCCGATG
>JANLYK010000380.1:0-5594 GCA_031365595.1 Chloroflexota bacterium
GGCGCGAAGCGCCTCAGCCTGCTCGGCCGCCGCCCGCAGCCCGAGCGTGACGAGGGGCACGCCCCACAGGACGTCGCCTGTTGCGAGCCACGGGTCGATGACCGAGGCCACGGCATCAAGGGCGACCTCGGGCAGGCCCTCGCCGATCGCGATCTCGGCGGCGACGATCGCATGGAGGACGGCGAGATCGGCCTCGAGGCGGCCGCCGTCGATCACGGACAGTCGGCGACGGGCCTCGGCGACCCGGCCGCGTCGCGCAAGCAGCCGGGCGAGGACCGCCGCGAGGTACGGCGTGCCGTTGCCGCGCTGATCGAGGGCGAGGCCCTCGGTCGAGATCGCCTCCGCTTCGTCCCAGCGCCCGAGGCGCACCAGGATGTCGGCCGCGAGGGCTGCGAGCTCCATTCCATATCGGCGTTCGAGCCCGCCGGCCTGGGCTTCGGATCGGGCGGCCTGGGCGACGTCGAGGGCCTCCCCGAGGCGATCCGCCCCGAGAAGATTCAGCCCGAGGTTGTAGCCGATCACGACTCGCAGTTCGCTCGGATCCGATCCGGCCAGGTCATGCGCCCGGCGGAGCTCGTCGATTCCGGCGTCGATCTCGCCGAGCGCGACGAGGGCCGAGCCGAGGTTCATCCGCGCCCGGCTCTCCTCGCGGGCCGATCCGCTGCCGAGCGCGCAGGCGATCGCCGCCTCGCAGACCGGACGGGATTCCGCCCAACGGCCGAGGCCCATGAGCGCGCCGCCGAGGCCGCCGAGGACCGCGGCGCGCGCCGTCGAAGGCGGCTCGGCCGGGACCAGATCGACCGCCTGACGATGCTCGTCGAGCGCCGCCTCGCCATCGCCCATGGCCCAGGTCAGGAACGCGAGCCGCGAATGGAGGACGCCCGACACGGTCGGGTCGCCGTGCTCCTCGGCCGCCGTGAGGGCTGCCCGGATCAACTGGCCCGCCCGATCCGCCGATCCGCCGAGGTCGGCCGCCGTCGCCGCCCGGCGGCGCGCGTCGATCCGCTCGATCGGCGGCGGCAATGCGTCAGCCGGCAGCCTGGGCTCGAGGGCGAAGGCGCGCTCGAACTGGCGGTGTGCGTCGGCAAAGGCATGGACGGCAACGGCGGCGGCGGCGGCGGCCAGGGCGGCACGATGCGCCTCGACCGGGCGGTTGGCGGCGGCCCAATGGCGGGCCAGCTCGGCGGTTGCTGCCGCCGGGCGCTCGTCGGCCAGCTCGGGCGTGGCCTCGAGGGCACGGGCGAAGCGCTCGTGGAGGTCGCGCCGTTCGCCGAGCGACAGTTCGCGCTCGACGATCTCCCGGAGCAGCTCGTGGCGGAACCCGTAGCGGCCGTCGGGCCGGACGGCGAGCACACCGCCGGCTGTCGCCTCGCGGAGGGCGGCCCCGACCTCCGCGGCTGTTCGTTCCAGGAGCGGGCCCAACAGGAGCTCGTCGACCGGACCGCCGGCGACGGCCAGGACCCGGACGATCGGCCGGGCCGCCTCGTCGAGCGCGGCCACCCGCGCGAGCAGCACCTCGACCAACGCGGGCTGAGCGGCTCGATCGGGGTCTCCGACTGCGTTGAGAAGTTCCTCGGCGAAGAGTGGATGGCCCTCGGACCGCTCCCAGATCGAGCGCACGACCTCCTCGTCGACGGGTCCCCCGTGCATCGCCGTCAGCTGGCGCTCGACGTCGCTCCGCGCCAGCCGCCCGAGATCGATCCGGATCGCGCCCGGCGCCCGCCCCAGCTCGGCCAGCCAGCCGAGGACCGGATGGCCCGGGGCGAGGTCGTCGGTCCGGCAGGTGAGGACCGCGACGAGCCGCTCGCGAGTGACGTTCCGAACGAGGAACGTGATCAGGTCGTGGGTCGCCGGATCGACCCACTGGACGTCTTCGACGACCGCGAGAACCGGCTGCTCGGCGCCGAGCCGGTCGATGAAGCCCAGAACCCGCTCGAACAGGCGCGCCCGATCGACCGTGGTCTGGGGTGGCTCGGCGGGAGCGCCGGTCCCGGCGGACACGTCAGCAGGCCCGCCGTCGGCCGCGGTCCGCATCGAACCGGCAGGATCTGGCCCGTCGGCGAGGGCAGCGATCTCGGGCACGATCTGCCCGAGGTCCGCGCGAGCCGGCCCGAGGAGCTCGAGCATCCGGTCGCGTGGCGTGGTCCGGGCGAAGTTGCGGAGCGCCTCCACGAACGGAAGGTAGGGCAGGCCCTCCCCCTGGAGGTCCAGGCATGCGCCGTGGAGGATCGGGGAGCCGGCGCTCCGGGCGCGCTCGATCGCGTCCTCGGCGAGGCGCGTCTTGCCGATGCCCGCCTCGCCCCGAACGATGACGATCGCGGCACGGCCCTGCGCTGCCTGCTCGCGCGCCTCATCGATCCGGGCAAGCTCTCGGTCGCGGCCTACGGTGATCGGACTCGATCGTGTCGCCACGCCGCCGATGGTACGGCGGGCGAGCACGCAGGGGAACCGTCCGCATCGGTCACCGGCGACGACCGTCAGGCCGTCGCCGGAGCGGCATCGGTCAGGGCAGCGCTCTCATCCGGGGGCAGCATCCGTGGCCGGCGGACCCGGACGGAACTGGGGTCGAGCGGCCCGGGCCGCCTCGGTCCGGCCGGCCGCCGCCCAACGCGCCCACGCGCCACGCTGCTGGGGGGTGCTGACGATCGGCGGCAGGTCGATCTCGGGCAACCTCCGGCGCTGGCTGTACTCCGCGACGTCGATGGCGCGTGCGCCGAGCAGCAAGGTGAGGGCCTTCATCGGTCGATCTCCACTGCACCGGATCGTGCGTCCGGCCTGAACGGAGACTCGCCGATCGCGCCTCGCCGGCCATCGGGCGACCGCCCCATCGACGAACCGCGCCCTACCTCAATTCGACGCCACTGCTCATGTCGGCGAACCGGCCACCGCGGGGGGATCCCCGTCGCCGACAGACAGGTTTGGCTCAGGCTTCTCGCCGGGCAGGCGCCGCCGGACACGGTCCGCGACGACTCCGACCGCAAGCAGGATCGCGCCCTCGATGAGCAGGCCGATCTCGGTCGATGACGACAGGAACGTGAAGTTGAAGTCCGTCAGCGCGATGATCAGGCCGAGCCCTGCGGAAAAGAGGAACGCGGTCGAGTTCCGGCGGAATGCCCGCTCGACGAGCAGGCCGGCGAGGAGCAGAAGGACGACCTGCGCGACCCACGGTTCGATGACCCGACCGTAATCACCGGTCGGCAACATGTCGGTCCGGGTCAGGGCACTGGCCAGGCCTGCCACACCAACAATCCCCGCCCAGGCCCGGGTCAGCGCGGCACGACGCCCCGCCGCAGCGCCATCGGCCCGATCACCCGGACGATCGGCCCGTTCGGCCAGCGCGAGGAGGCCGAGCCCGAGAGCGAGCAACAGCCAGACGGCGGCGGATACGACGACCAGGAGGATCGGGTCCGGGATGTCTCCGACCGGCTCGCCCAGCTCGTTGAAGCTGACCGGCGCGATCCGAGCCTGGAGCCAGTTCAGGAGCAGCCCACCGAACGCCGACACACTGACCAGGATCCCGAACTGGGTCAACAGCGCCGGATGGAGGAACCGGAAGGCCGAGGCAACGCCGATCGCGACGATCGAGACGACGAGTGAGCCGGTGGGACCACCCGGATCGAGGCCGTTGACGAACCCGGTCGCGGCGCCGGCGGCATACCCGGTGGCGGCGAGGAACGCCATCCCGGCTCCGCGCCGCCGTCGGTCATCGCCACGTCGCAGCACCAGCCCGAGCCCGGTCAGCACGGCTGCCGCGACCATCAGCCCGCCGCCCACCTGGCTCAGTTCGGACCCGTCGCCGGTCAGCCTCGTCACGAAGCTGGTCCAGGCCGCGAGGAGGAACCCGGCCCCGAGGTAGGCGAACATCTCGGCGATCGTCGGTCCCGGTCCGAAGACATCGGCCAGTGCCACTGACCGCGCGTTCGACTGCGCCCGGTCGACCGGAGCGGATGTCTGTTCTCCACCCTCCCGACCAGCTTCGGCGGCCCTGAGACGAGCTGCGGTCGGAGCGTCGATCAGCCCGGCCCGCAGCCACTCATCGATCCGTGCCTGCACGGCGTCCATCGGCATCCCTCCGGGTGGGCGACGCCACCTCAGTCGTAGAACGACTGAGTCGACCAACTGTTACGTTGGTGCCAGTCGATCTAGAGGAGTTCGCCGTGGGCCGACGCCGTCGGCTCGCCGTCGCGCGGGCGCGGCTCCTCGCCGGGGGCGTAGGTCGGCGCCGACCCCGCTGGCGCGGCCTCGGCCCGCTGCTCCGTGGACGCGAGGTCGCCCGGCTCCACGATCCCCGCGTTCGTGTCGGTCGCGGCCCGTTCGGTGTCGCCGAGGGCCGATGGACCTCCGTCGCCGCCCTCGAGGACGCGCAGCGGACGCGCCGCCTGGCCCTCGATCGCGCCGACCCCGAACGGCACCCACTTGGACGGGTCCTGGAGCCGGTGCGCCTCGGTGTTGCCGCGCGTGTGGACGTCCTCGAAGCCCTTTGGCTCGATCCACATCCGCTCGCCCTGGAGCAGCCCGAGCACGCCGGACTGGCCGGGCTCGTTGCGCTGGTGCTGGCAGTAGGTGCAGGCCGCCTCGTCGTGGCGCTCGTAGGTCGGCGGCTCCTCGTACGTCGTGATGTAGCCCTCGTAGTTGCGCAGGACGACCTTGTGATCGGAGTAGCTGATCAGGTAGTTCGGCATGACCGGGATCTTGCCGCCGCCGCCGGGCGCATCGATCACGAACGTCGGCACCGCGTAGCCGGACGTGTGGCCGCGCAGGCCCTCCATGATCTCGAGTCCCTTCCCGACCGGCGTCCGGAAGTGGCCGGACCCCTCGACGAGGTCGCACTGGTAGAGGTAGTACGGTCGGATCCGGATCTCCACGAGCTTGTGGACCAGCGAGCGCTGGATGTGGACGCAGTCGTTGACGCCGGCGAGCAGGACGCTCTGGTTGCCGACCGGTAGGCCCGCCTTCGTCAGCTTGTCGACCGCCCGGCTCACTTCCGGCGTGATCTCGTTCGGGTGGTTGAAATGGAGGTTGATCCAGAGCGGGTGGTACTTCTCGAGCATCGCGCACAGCTCGTCGTCGATCCGCTGCGGCAGGAAGACCGGCACGCGCGAGCCGATCCGGATGATCTCGATGTGCGGGATCTCGCGGAGGCCGCGCAGGATCTTCTCGAAGAGCTTCGGGGCGAGGGTCAGGCCGTCGCCGCCGGAGATCAGGACGTCGCGGACCTGCGGGGTCCGGCGCAGGTACTCAAGCTGGGCCTCGTGGTCGCGCGAATTGAAGTTCTGGGTCGGGTCGCCGACGATCCGCGACCGCGTGCAGTACCGGCAATAGCTCGCGCACTGGGTCGTGACCAGCATCAGGACGCGGTCGGGGTAGCGATGGACGAGGCCCGGGACCGGCGAGTGGCGGTCCTCGGCGAGCGAGTCCTCCATCATCGCGGTGAAGGCGTCGTGCTCGCGGCCGAGCGGGATCACCTGGCGCCGGATCGGGTCGTTCGGGTCGTCGGGGTCGAACAGCGAGATGAAGTACGGCGTGATGTCGACTCGGAACTTGTCCGTGGCCGACAGGCCCTCGCGCTCCTCGTCGGTCAGGTTCAGGACCTG
>JANLYK010000259.1:0-10908 GCA_031365595.1 Chloroflexota bacterium
TGGTGACCATGATCGCCGCCCGCGCCGCCGAGGTCCCGTGGGGCGTCCAAGAGGGCTTGCCGGCCAACTTCGTCGTGTTCGATTGCGCCGACGAGGCGGAGGCGATCCGTCTCCGCCCGGCGGCGCGTTGGGTCGTCCGCAATGGCCGGATCGTCGCCGAGACGGAACCGGCCCGGAGCACCGTATACGTCGACGGGGCTGCCCAGCCCGTCACGTACCGGCGCGATCCCGTCGGGACTGGCGGCGCTGGGGCGCCGGCGGTCATGGTCGGCGCGGGCCGGAGCCCCGCCCAGAGCGTGGAAGGAGTGGATGGATGACAGCCGAAGTTCTCACTGGGCAGGGCATGCCAAGCCGGGAGGGCGACCTGTCCATCGAATCCCATGGGATGGATCCAATCCCGGAGTCGGCGCGGTACGGCTCCGTGAGTCGCGTCTTCACGGTCTGGTTCACACCAAACCTCGTGCCGGCGGCGTTCTTCATCGGGACTCTCGTCACCGCCGGGTTCCTCAAGCTCGGCTTCGTCACAGGGTTGCTCGCGATCATCGTCGGGAATGTGCTCGGCTCGTACTTCGTGGCCCTGCTCAGCACGATGGGACCGAAGCTCGGCCTCGCGCAGATGCCGGCCGCGCGGCTGCCGTTCGGCAAGTCCATCGTCGTGCCGGGCCTGCTCAACTGGCTGAGCACCATCGGCTGGGACGGGATCAACAGCGTCTTCGGCGCGATCGCGATCACGATCCTGGTCCCGGCGCTGCCGTTCTGGGCAGCTCTCCTGATCATCATCGCCGTGCAGGCGCTGCTTGGGATCATCGGCTATGAGGCCATCCACACGTTCGAGAAGTGGATGGCGATCGTTCTCGCGGTGATGTTCGGGGTCCTCACGATCTCCATCCTCGGCCAAGCGGACACGAGCCTGGCCGACGGCAATCAGGGGGCCGACATGATCGGTGCGTTCATCGGATACGTGGCGATCGTCGCGAGCTTCGTCCTGGCGTGGAGCCTGTACGCCTCGGACTACTCCCGTTACCTGCCGGCCGACGCGAACACTCGGAAGGTCTTCTGGTACACGTTCGGCGGGATGGCGATCGCGTCGGGCTGGCTCGAGATCCTCGGGCTACTCGTGGCCGGAGCGGCCACAGGGGGCGAATCCAGCGACACCATCTACAAGATTCTCGGCGGGAGCGGGAACGTCGTGGCCGCCCTGGCAATGGTCGCGATCGCCATTGGGACCATCGCCGTGAACGCGATGAACGACTACACAGGCTCACTGTCGCTCCAGGCCGCCGGCCTCCGGATTCCGCGGGTGTACTCGGCAGCGGCCGTCGCGGCCCTCGGGTTCCTGTTCACGCTGTTCCTCCAGTACAACGGCGACTTCGCTGGCAACTTCATCAACTTCATCCTTTTCATCAGCTACTGGATCACCCCGTTCGTCGGCGTGGTCCTCGCGGACTGGTGGCTCCGTGGCCGACAGGCGGACGCCACCTCGATCGTCGATTTCGCGAGGCTGCCGTCCGGGACGGTCGCACTCGTCGCGCTCGTGGTGGGATTCGTGGTCGGGATCCCGTTCCAGAACTCGACCCTCGGGTACAACGTGGGCGGTCCGTTCAACTACGTCACCGCGACATACCTGCATGGCGCCGATCTCGCCTACTACGTCGGTGGGCTCGTTGCGTTCGCCATCTACTGGTTCGGCACCCGGTCTACGCTGCGCCGCGCGTAACGCCGATCCGTCGAGCGACCAGACAGAAGAAGGCCCCGGCGGCACCCGCCGGGGTCTTTCCTGACCCCGCCCGGGCTCAGCCGGGCAGGGCCGGCCGGCGATGGACGACCGGCTCGAGCCCGAGGGCCGCCGTGTGCGCGGCGAGCTCGTCGCCCGTCGCGATCCACAGGCCGTCGATCGACTGGGCCCGCTCGACCAGGCGCTCGAGAGCTACCGCCCGCGAGGCCCGGCCGGACACGAACGGGTGGTTCGTGAGCATGAACAGCCCACCCTCGGCGACGAGGGCCTCGAGCTCCAGGGTCCAGCGGGCGAGGACCTCGGCCGGGCTCGAGATCACCCCCGAGCCGGTGATCCCCGGCAGGTAGTTGTAGGGCTCCCAGTCGTCGAGCGCCCAGTGGCCGGGCAGCTCGATCAGGGTCGCCGCTCCGGGCTGCTCGTCGACCGCGTAGACGTACGGATGGTCGGCATCCATCAGCCCGGAGTCGTAGACGAAGCCGTGGCGGGCGAGGATCGCCGGGGTGTCGTACGTCATCTCCCAGTTCGGCCCGCGATAGCCCGTCGGCCGGACGCCGAGGATCTCGTCGAGTGACGCCAGGCCGCGGAGGATCCGGGCCTCCTGCTCGTCGGCGCTCGCCCCGTGAGCGCCTTCGTGGAGATAGCCGTGATGGGCGATCTCGTGGCCGGCGTCGCGGACGGCTCGACAGATCGTCGGCCAGCGCTCGGCGCTGAAGCCCGGAATGAAGAACGTCGCTCGGATCGCGCGACGATCGAGCATCCGGAGCAGACGGGCGATCCCCGTCCGGGCGCCGTAGGCCTGGTGGGTCATCACGTCGAGCCAGGCCGCGCTCTCGGGGTGCTCGAACAGGATCGGGCTCTCGGCGTCGACGTCGAAGGTCAGGCAGGCCGCCGCCCGAACGCCCTCCGGCCAGCGGAAGCCGGGCGGGAGCGACGAGCGCCAGGTCTCGGTCCCGGTCACCGGGCGGGTCCCGCGCCTGCCGCACGGCGCAGCGCGACGAGCGACAGCATCTCGTACGCCAGGTTCGCGGCGAGGGTCGCGGTCTGGCCGGCCGGGTCGTGGGCCGGGATGACCTCGACGACGTCGAAGCCGACGAAGTCGATGCCCGTCAGCCCGCGCAGGATCGCGAGCAGGTCCCGGGCCGACGGGCCGCCCGCTTCCGGGGTCCCGGTGCCCGGGGCGTACGCCGGGTCGACGACGTCGATGTCGAAGCTGACGCTGGCGGCGCGCACGGCGTTCGGACCGAACCGACCTCCCACCCGGTAGGTCACACCCGTGTCGAACGGCACACCGATGACCGCGACGTCGACGTCGACCAGGTCGCGCACGAGCGGCAGCCTGGCAAACGTCGACGGGCCGGTGAACCGCGGGCTCTGAAGCGAATCCTCGGGGGCGTAGCGCGGCATCGCCAGAGTCTACGCAGCCAGGAGCCGGCTGCGACGTGCGATCCTGCGCTGATGACCAACACCGTCGATGGGGGCGTGACGATCCGGGCGGCCGTCCTCGAGCGGCCGGGCGTCGCGACCCGGATCGAGGACCTCCGGCTCGACCCACCCGGTCCGGGCGAGGTCCGGGTTCGGATGGCTGCCGCCGGCGTCTGCCACTCCGACCTCCACGTCCGCGACGGCGAGTGGGAGCGCGAGGGCCCGATCGTGCTCGGCCATGAGGGTTCCGCCGTGGTCGAGGCCCTCGGTGAAGGCGTCGCCGCCACCTTCCCGAAGCTGCGACCGGGCGTCCTCGTGGCACTCGCGTGGCTGATTCCGTGCGGGACATGTCGGGCGTGCCGCTCGGGCCGGCCGTGGAGTTGCTCTGCAAGCCCGTCCTACACCCACCGGATGCCGGACGGCACCGCAGCCATCCACCGCCCGGCCGGCGGCGACGTCCTCACGTATTGCGCGATCGGAACGTTCGCGGATCGCCAGAACGTCCCGGCAGCCGCCGCCATCCCCGTCCCGATCGGGACGCCACCCGAGGTGGCCGCCCTGATCGGCTGCTGCGTGACCACCGGCGTCGGCGCGGCGACGAAGACTGCCGATGTCCAGCCCGGCTCGTCGGTGGTCGTCATCGGGCTCGGCGGCGTGGGTCTGTCGTGCGTGATCGGCGCCGCCCTGGCGGGCGCGTCCACGATCGTCGCGGTCGACCGCGTCCCGGCCAAGCTCGAGCTCGCGCAGTCCGTCGGCGCCACGCATGGCCTGCTCGCGGGGCCGGACACGGTCACGACCCTGGCCGAGATCCGGGAGCTGACGGACGGCGGGCCGGACACGTGTTTCGAGGCAATCGGGCTGCCAGACACGATCGAGATCGCGATCGCGTGCCTGCCGACCGGCGGCACGGCGTGCCTCGTGGGGATGACGCCGTTCGGTGCCCGGGCGTCGTTCGAGCCGTTCCCGTTCGTCGACGGTGGCCGGCGGATCCTCGGCTCGAACTACGGGTCGGCCGATCCCGCGGTGGACTTCCCGCGCTACGCCGCGCTCCACCTGGCGGGCCGGCTCCCCGCCGAACGGCTGGTCACCGCCCGGATCGACCTGGACGGGATCGAAGGTGCGTTCGCGGCGATGCGCCGCGGCGAGGGCGTCCGGACGATGATCGAGTTCGATCCGGACTGAGCGGCATGACGCTGCTCCCATGGGCCTCGGCGGTCGTTGCCGGGTCCCGTCCGCAGCCGTGCTGCCGATCGACGGCGACGGCGACGGCGATTCTCGTGGGGCGTGCACCGGCGACCAGGTTGGCGTGCCGGAAGGCAATTCCCGCCTGTCTGGCACGTCGCACGTGCAGAAGGGACCGGATTCGGTCGATCCTGGTCTCTGAGAACACTTCGCCGGTTCGAGACGTCCCGCGTGCACGCGGGGGGAGAATCGGATCCTTCCTGCTGCTCCACCGGCAGGCGACCCCCTGTGGACACGTTCGTCGTCGTGATCCTGGGTCGAGCCCGATAGACTCGATGGACCGTGCGTCCACTGCCCCCTCCATACGACGACATCGCGGCTGGCCACCCGGCGCGGATCGGCCTGCGCGGGTCCACCCTGCTCGGGGCCCGGCTCCTCACCAAGGACCTCGCGTTTCCCGCCGATGAGCGACGGGCCTTCGGGCTCGACGGGCTCCTCCCCGATCGCGTTCTCACCATCGACGAGCAGGTGGACCTGGAGCTGGAGCATCTCCGGCGCAAGAGCGACCCGCTCGAGCAGTACATCGGCCTGGCGGCGCTCCAGGACCGTAACGCGACGCTCTTCTACCGGCTGCTGAGCGAGCACGCGGAGGAGTTCCTGCCGATCGTGTACACGCCCACGGTCGGGCGCGCGTGCCAGGAGTTCAGCCACATCATCCGGCGGACCCGCGGCCTGTGGATCACCCCGGCCGACGTGGACCGGATCCCGGAGATGCTCGCCAACGCGCCGTTCGAAGACGTCCGCCTGATCGTCGTCACCGATAACGAGCGGATCCTCGGCCTCGGCGACCAGGGCGCGGGCGGGATGGCGATCCCGATCGGAAAGCTCGCTCTGTACACGGCCGCGTCGGGTATCCACCCGGCCCTGACCCTGCCCGTCTCGCTCGACGTCGGGACGGACAACCCGTTCCTCCTCGCCGACCCGCTGTACCTCGGCCATCGCGAGCCGCGTCTCCGGGGAGCGGCCTATGACGCCCTCGTCGAGGCGTTCGTGGTCGCGGTCGGCGAGCGCTGGCCGGGCTGCGTGATCCAGTGGGAGGACTTCAAGCAGCACAACGCAATGCGCATCCTCGATCGCTACCGCGACCAGGTCTGTTCGTTCAACGACGACATCCAGGGCACGGCCGCCGTCGTTCTTGGCGGGCTGCTCGCGGCGATGCGCCTGCTCGGCGGGCGGCTGGTCGATCAGCGGGTGGTCATCGCCGGCGCGGGCGCGGCCGGGATCGGGATCGGACGACTGATCCGCCTGGCGATGATCGAGGACGGTGCGACGCCCGACGAGGCGCAGGCGGCGATCGCAATGGTCGATTCGCGCGGGCTCGTCCACGAAGGGCGGTCCGACCTCGACGCGAACAAGCGGTCGATGGCGCGCTCCGCGGAGCGGTACGCGGCCGACGGATACGCTCTGGACGGTGACGCGATCCCGAGCCTGCACGATGCTGTCCGGGTCCTGCACCCGACGATCCTGCTCGGCGCGACAGGCCAGCCCGGCACGTTCGACGAGCCGTTGATCCGGGCGATGGCCGACGGCACCCCGCGCCCGATCGTCATGCCGCTCTCGAACCCGACGGCCGTGTCCGAGGCAATTCCGGCCGATGTCCTGCGCTGGTCCGACGGTCGGGCCCTCGTCGCCACCGGCTCACCGTTTCCGGCGGTCGAGGAGGACTCCCGGCGCCACGAGATCGGCCAGGCGAACAACGTCTTCGTGTTCCCAGGGCTGGGTCTCGGCGCGATCGTGGCTGAGGCCCGGACGATGCCCGACCGGCTGTTCCTCGTCGCTGCCCGGACGCTGGCCGACCAGGTGACCGACGAGCGGCTGGCGTCCGGCGCGCTGTACCCGGCAGTCGATCGCCTGCGCCACGTGACATGGTCGATCGCGCTCGCCGTGGCGCGGGCGGCCCGCGAGAGCGGCCTGGCCGGCATCGAGCCGGACGTCGACCTCGAGGCGGCCGTCGCTGCGGCGATGTGGTGGCCGGACTACGTCCCGTACGAGGTCGCGCCGGACCGCCGATCCGCGCCGGGCTGACCATCGGGCTCTCTCGATCAGAGCTTCACGCCGTAGGTCGCCTCGATCTCGTCGGTCCAGTCATCCAGAACGGTGATCCCGTAGCTCGCGGCGAGCGCGCGATACACGTCCGGTGTGTGGCCACCGGTCAGAATCGGGGCGAGCTCGCGGAAATAGCGCTCGAACCCAGCCGGTGTCACGATCTCCGCGACGCGCGAGGTCGCCGTCCCCTGGTTCCACATGGCATGCGGCAGGTCGCGCGGCTTGACCAGGTACGAGCCGGCACCTGCCTCCACGATCCGGTCGCCGATGCGGGCGGTGATCACGCCCTCCAGCACGATCGAGATCTCATCCTCGCGCGTGTGGACGTGCGGCTTCACGAGGACCCCCGGCCGGATCTCGTGCTCGACGATCGACACGCCGCCGGCGGTCGCGGACCCCTCGACCTTGTAGACGATGTCGAGGCCGTAGAGGCCAACCCGTTCGCCGCCGCCCGGCGGGACGAGCAGGTCCGGGTAGGGCGCGGTCATCGGTCGCGTTCGGCCGCGCCGGACATCGCGGCCTGGGCTGCCGCGAGACGGGCGACCGGGACGCGGAACGGCGAGCACGACACGTAGTCGAGCCCGATCGCCTCGCACTTCCAGATCGAATCCGGGTCGCCGCCGTGCTCGCCGCAGATCCCGAGCTCGAGCCCGGGCTTCGTCGAGCGGCCCTTGTCGACCGCGGTCTTCATCAGCCCGGCGACCGCGTCGTCGAGCGTCTGGAACGGGTTGACGGGCAGGACGCCGTCCTCGACGTACTTCAGGAGGAACCCGCCCTCGGCGTCGTCGCGGCTGTAGCCGAACGTCATCTGGGTCAGGTCGTTCGTGCCGAAGCTGAAGAAGTCGGCCTCGGTCGCGATCTCGTCGGCGGTCAGGGCGCCGCGCGGGACCTCGATCATCGTTCCGAACTTGTAGTCGACCTCGACTCCGCCGGCCGCCTCGCGGACCGCGCTGGCCTCGGCCTCGAGCAGCTTCCGGGTGAAGGCCAGCTCGTTCACGTGGCCGACGAGCGGGATCATGATCTTCGCGATCGGGTTGCCGCCGGCCTTCTTGACCGCGATCTGGGCGTTGAGGATCGCCCGGGTCTGGATCTTCACGAAGTCCGGGATCATCAGCCCGAGCCGGCAGCCGCGCAGGCCGAGCATGGGGTTCTGCTCGTGGAGGCTGCGGATCGTGGCCAGGAGTTCCCTGTCCTCCTCGGACGCGCCGCCCTGCATCTCGGCCCGGGTCACCTTGACGAGCTGCTCCTCGAGGTTCGGCAGGAACTCGTGGAGGGGAGGATCGATCAGGCGGACGACGACCGGCAGACCGTCCATCGCTTTGAAGATTCCCTCGAAGTCGCCCTGCTGGAGGATCTCGAGCTTGGCCATCGCCGCGTCGAACGTCGCGATCGCCTCGGTTTCGTCGGCGCTGAGGCTGCCCCCGGTCGCGGCCTTCGCCTTGGCCCGGGTCGCGACGCTCGCAACGAGGATGGCGCCGCGGACGATGTCCAGCCGGTCCCCCTCGCGGAACATGTGCTCGGTCCGGCACAGGCCGATCCCGCGCGCGCCGTAGCTCCGTGCCTGGGTCGCCTCCTCGGGCTTGTCGGCGTTCGTCCAGACCGCCATCCGCGAGAAGCCGTCGGCCCAACCGAGGATCGTCTGGAGCTCGGGCTGATCCTCGAAGCGGGCCTCGACGGTCGGGATCGCCCCGACGAAGACCTCGCCGGTCGAACCGTCGACGCTGATCCAGTCGCCTTCGCCGAAGCTCAAGCCGCTGTCGCTCGAGCGGGCGCTCTTGGCCCCGTAGTCGACGAGCAGCTCGGCGCAGCCCGCGACACACGGCTTGCCGATCTGGCGGGCGACGACCGCGGCGTGCGACGTGGCCCCGCCGCGGGCGGTCAGGATGCCCTGGGCGACGGCCATCCCGTGGAAGTCGTCGGGCGAGGTCTCGACCCGGACGAGGACGACCTTCTCGCCGCGCCCGACCCACTCGACCGCGACATCGGCGTCGAACACGGCCTTGCCGACTGCCGCGCCGGGCGACGCGTTCAAACCCTTGGCGATCCGCTGGGCGCCTTGGCGGGCACCGGGGTCGAACTGGGCGCGCAGCAGCTGGTCGACCTGGGCGGTCTCGATCCGGCCGACCGCCTCTTCCTTCGTGATCATCCCGTCGGCGACCATGTCGACCGCGATCTTCACCGCAGCCGCGGCGGTCCGCTTCGCCGAGCGGGTCTGGAGCATGTACAGCTTGCCGCGCTCGATCGTGAACTCGAGGTCCTGGACGTCGCGGTAATGGGTCTCGAGCTGCTGACCGATCCGCTGGAACTCGTCGTAGACCGCGGGCATGTCCTGGGCCATCTGGGCGATCTTCGGCGCGGTCCGGACGCCGGCGACGACGTCCTCGCCCTGGGCGTTGGTCAGGTACTCGCCGTACAGGACGCGCTCGCCGGTGTTCGGATCGCGGGTGAAGGCGACGCCCGTGCCCGAGTCGTCGCCCATGTTGCCGAAGACCATCGTTACGACATTCACGGCCGTGCCGAGGTCGTGAGCGATCTTCTGGCTCTCGCGGTAGTCCCGGGCGCGCTTGCCGAACCAGCTCGCGAACACGGCCTTGATCGCGAGGTCGAGCTGCTCGTTCGGGTCGGTCGGGAAGTCGCGCCCGGTGTCCGCCCGGACGATCGCCTTGTAGTCCTGGACGAGGGCCTTGAGGTCGGCCACGTCGAGGTCGGTGTCCTTGGCGCCGTGGCCGTGGGCCTCCTTGCGCGCCTCGAGCGGCTCGTCGAACCGGCTGGCCGGAACCTCGAGCACGATCCGCCCGAACATCGCGATGAACCGGCGATAGGCGTCCCAGCCGAAGCGCTCATTGCCGGTCAGGGCGACGAGCCCCTGGAGCGTCTCCTCGTTCAGGCCGAGGTTGAGGACCGTGTCCATCATTCCGGGCATCGAGAACTTGGCCCCGGACCGAACGCTCACGAGCAGCGGGTTGGCTGCGTCACCGAAGCCCTTGCCGGAGCGCTCCTCGACCTGGCGCATCGCCGCGAGGACGTCGTCCCAGAGGCCGTCCGGGAGCTGCTCGCCGGCGGCGAAGTAGTCGTTGCAGGCCTCGGTCGTGATCGTGAAGCCGGGCGGGGTCGGAAGCCCGGCGATCGTCATCTCGGCAAGCCCAGCCCCCTTGCCGCCGAGGAGATCCTTCATGCCGGTGTTGCCCTCGGCCGTGCCGTCCCCCCAGGCGTAGATGTAGCGCTTCGAGGCCCGGTGCGGGCGGTCGGTGGGGGACGCGGCGGTCGTGGCCATCGGGCAGGCTCCTCGGGATCGTGGAACGCCACCCGTGGGCGGCGCGGGGAAGGCTTCGCTGCAGGTTGCAATTGTACCTGCGGGTCCTCGTGGCCTCGGGTTGCGGATGGGTGACGCTCGTTGATCGTCGCTCGCGCCACGCGCCGGAGCCGGCGATCGTCGGGGTAGGATGGCCGGGACAGCACCCGAGCCGTGGAGCGCCCGTCCCTCATGACCGATCTCTCGATCCCAGCGCCGGTCTCCGGTATCGATCCTGCGGCGCCGCAGTACAACGCCCGGCTCGTCCGGCGCGAGGACGAGACCGACTCCCTCGCCTATTTCTGGGTGCGCTTCGACGGCGATCCGACCCCGTTCGAGCCCGGCCAGTACATGACGATCGGGGTGCTGGTCGACGGCAAGGTCGTCCAGCGGCCGTACTCCGTGGCGTCGGCGCCGGCACGAGCGGGCAAGGACGGCTACGAGTTCTACGTGCGGCGGGTCCAGGGCGGAACGTTCACGCCGATCCTGTTCGACCTGCCGGTCGGCCACGGGATGCGGATGATCGGCCCGAAGGGCAAATTCACGCTCCTGCCCGACGACGATCGCATCCACATCTTCATCTCGTCGGGCACGGGCAATGCGCCGTTCGTGGCGATGATGCGCCAGTTGATGCTCGACGGCGCGCCACGCCGGGCGGTCATGCTCAACGGCGTCTCGTACGTTCATGAGCTCGGCTACCGTGACCTGATCGAGGGCTGGGTGGCGTCGGGCGACTACCCGGTCACGTTCGTCCCGACCGTGTCACGGGCGGCCGACCCGGCGAACGCCGCCTGGACCGGCCGGACCGGGCGGGTCGAGTCGATCCTGGCGCCGGTCCTCGACGAGCTGGGGCTGTCGGCGGCGAACTCGATCGCGTACATCTGCGGCAACCCGGACATGATCCTGTCGGCCGAGGAGACACTCCTGGCGCGCGGGTATCCGGAGGACCAGGTCCACAAGGAGCTCTACTGGCCAAAGGGCAAGGAACCGCGCGGCGTCGCCGGCGCCGCCGATGTGGCCGTTGCGATGGACGCGATCGAGGCGAACGCGGACCAGTAGGCCTCTGCCGCCTGACCCGGCCTCTGCCGCCTGACCCGGCCTCTGCCGCCTGACCCGGCCTCTGCCGCCTGACCCGGCCTCTGCCGCCTGACCCGGCCCCACCTACCAACCG
>JANLYK010000399.1:0-2431 GCA_031365595.1 Chloroflexota bacterium
GAAGAAGATCGAGATTGACGTGATCAGGAAGATCAGTGGGTAGACCAGCAGCACCGACGTGACTGCGACGATCGGGATCATCAGGACGGCTGCCGCCCGCAGGAGGTCGCTCACGATCATCACGTCGCGCTGGTTCCAGCGGTCGACGAACGTGCCCGCAAGGGGCGAGAGGAGCAGGTTCGGGATCGTGGCCGCCACGAAGACGAACGCGACCGCGATCGCGTTACCGGTCAGCCCGAGGACCAGGAACGCGAGAGCGATCTGGTTGATCCGGTCGCCGAACATGCTGATCACGTGGCCGGTCCAGAGGGCCGAGAAGGAGCCGTTGAGGGCCAGGCGCACGTAGGGATGGCGCCGAACGCGTTCGGGTACCTCGACTCGAGGCCGACCCGGGAGCGCGATGGCGCCATCGTCGTACGTGCCCGCGCTGGCGGCCGACGGGACCGGTGCCAGGGCGATCGCGCGGCTCGTCGGGTGGCTCGGTGCCCAGACGTCGACGATCTGGCCGTCGGCGCCGCGGACACGTCCCACGACCTCGCGCCCGCTTGGTCCCGCGAGCCCCGTGCCGCGCCCGCCGAGGACGAGCGGCCGGTCGAGGGCGGCCGTCTCCGCGAAGCCCGTCGCGAGGCCCGTGCCGGGCCGCAGCCCTTGCCGGCCGAGGGCCGCCTCGATGCCGCGCGGCAGGCGCGTGGTGCCGGCCAGGCCCGTCAACGGCCCGTCGTGGCCGCTCGCGTCGAGCTCCTGGTCGTCGTCGCCGAGCGTCCGGACGACCGTCGCGAACAGGAAGAAGGCGAGGCCCGCGGGCAGGAAGACATCGCCGATCGAAGCGACGTTCCGGACGAGCGGCAGGGGGATCGGGAGGATGTCGGCGAGCGGTCCGGCGTGCAACAGGAAGTCGGCGTTCAGGTTCGCGCCGAGGGCGACGTGGAACGGCGACGTCAGGTCGGCCAGATTGAAGCCGGCCGCCTCGAGGCTCGGGATCCAGATCGGCATATGGCCGCCGTTGGCCGTGATCGCGATCGTATTCGAGAGGATGCCGACGAACGCGAGGCGCATGCCCGGCTGCGTGCGATTGACCCACAGGGCGGCGAGCAGCAGGACGAACGCCAACAGGAAGAGCGGCAACCGGATCAGCTCGACGAGTCCGTTGCCTCGGACGAGGAGGAACTCGGTCCCGTAGCGGAGGATCACCGCGAACATGAGGATCGCCACCCAGCGCAGGCGAACCGACGCGAGGTTGGTCAACGAGCCCCCGGCGAGCAGCCCGAGGATGAGCCCGAGGGCGATGCCGCCGATCAGCACGGGTGGTGATCTCGGCTGGCGGGCGTGGTCGACGTCATGGACGGATCACGGCGTGGGCTCGAGCTGCGGGACGGGCGCGAACCCCGGATGTCGAGGTCCCTGCCTGCTCAGGCCTGGTCGGCCGACGCCGAGGCGGAGGCCGTTGACGGCACGGGCGCCGGACCGATCCCGGCCGCCGCGCTCGCCTGGGTCATCCGATTCGCGGCCTGGCCGATCAGCGGGATCTGGCGCGGCTCCTCGCGGCGACCCGGGTCCGACACGCCGTGGACCCACGGTGTCCGGACGAACGCGTCCACGACGGCCGGATCGAACTGGATGCCGGCAAACTTTCGGAGCTCGCCGAGGGCCTGTTCCGCCGTAAGCGGAGTCATCCGGTACGGACGGGCGGCGGTCATCGCCTCGAACGCGTCAGCGACGTGCAGGATCCGGGCAAGCTTGGGGATCTCGTCACCGATCAGCCGATCCGGGTAGCCCGAGCCGTTGTACCACTCGTGGTGATGGCGAATGATCGGCAGCTCAGGCGCCAGCTTCGTGACTGGCGCGATGATCTGGGCGCCGAGCACCGGGTGGGCGTTCATCTTCATCCGCTCGTCGCGCGTCAGGCGATCGCTCTTGAGCAGCACGTTGTCCGGCACCCCGATCTTGCCGACGTCGTGGAGCAGACCGCCCCACTCGAGGGCTTCGAGCTCGGCCGCGCTGACCCGCATCTCTCGCCCGATGTCGACCGCGATCAGCTTCACGTTCTGGCTGTGCTTGCTCGTGAAGGGATCCCGCTTGTCCACGGCCTCGGCCAGCGCCCCGATGGTCTGCGTGAACATGTCGCGCATCTCGACGAACCGGTTGTACGCCACCTTGGTCGTGTACAGAGGCACGGCAAACAACAGCGACGCCCACCACCCGACCGCCGAGTACATGTGGGCCATCAACCACGCAAGGGGTGCAAGAGCCATGGCATTGAAAACGATGCCGCCCGCGTCGCCGGCCAAAACCAGCCCAAACTGTTGTCGTGTTCGGAGCGCCACAACTAGGGACGTAACGCCAAAGTTGAGAACGAACAGGACGACGCCGCCGACGATAGTTGCCGTCAGGATCACAAATGGGTCGTCAGACGATCCGCGAATGAACTCGT
>JANLYK010000453.1:0-3321 GCA_031365595.1 Chloroflexota bacterium
CGCGGTCGCCTGTCCAGTCGAATGTCGCCCCGAACACGATCAGCCAGAGCGGCGTCGAATCGACCGAGCCGTAATACGGCGTGTGGGGCAGCTCGCCGGCGCCGGCCATCTCGCCGGTCCGCAGCTCGTGCAGGATCTTGCCGGGCTCCGCGTCCCGCCAATCGTCGACCTCGGTCGCCTGGTACGCGGCGAGGACGGCCAGCGTCTCCATTGCGATCTGTGGCCGGAACGCGAGCGACTGGAGCGACGCGATCAGTGCGTCCCGGCCGAACAGCGTCGCGAACCAGGGGACCCCGGCCGCGACGTAGCGCTGGTCCGGCCCGGGTCCGTCGTTGATCAGGAGGCGGAGATCCGCGAGCGAGCGGGCGAGGGTCAGGTTGAACAGCTCGTGGTCGGTCGAGATCGCGGTCGTGCCTCGGCTCCACGCGTGGTACGCGGACGCTCCGTCATCGGCGCTGACCCTGGGTGGCTCGGGGAAGAGGACCACGGAATCGCTGTCGGTGAGGGTCGCGGTCGCTGCCGCCGGACCGGCCAGGATCGCCCGCTCGGCGGTCGGAGCGGCCATGTCGCCGCCAGCCCGCCCGGGCCCGACCCGCATCGTGTCGGACCAGATCGTCCAGCGCAGGTCGCGACGCTCGCCCGGGGCGAGCCGGACGGTCCACGCGAAGCGGACCGAACCGCCCTCCGCGATCGGGCCCCGGACGCTCCCGTCGGTCGGACCGAACGTCTCGCCGGCATCGGAGAACGCGACGTGGGTCGAGCGGCGCATGCCGTCGAGGCCGTCGTACCGGAACGTCGCCCGGGTCGAGGTCAGGGCGACCGGCAGGAGCGTCCCGCGCTCGGGGCGGGGATAGCCGCGGACCTCGAAGATGTCGGCCGAGTCGGCGCCGAGCTCCAGCTCGACCGGGAACTCCAGCTCGCGCTCGGCGTGATTGACGATCCGGACCCGCTCCTCGAACCCGCCGATCCCGATCAGGCGGTCGCGCGAGATCCCGATCGTCCGGCCCGTGACCGAGGCGGTGGGATGGACCTTGTCGTCCTGGTTGCGATCGGCGCTCGGGTTCGTCAGCTGGATCGAGCCGCGATAGTTGGCGCCCATCGAGCCTTGCAACATGACCGGGCGGACGCCGTCCACGCGAAGGACGAGGCACGACAGGAGCCGCGTGTCGTTGCGATAGAGCCCCAGTCCGCGCGAGTCCGGATGGATGTCGCCGAACGGGTCGGTGAGCAGGTACAGGTTGCCGTGCTTCAGGACCTGGACCGAACCGAGGTCGGTTGCCTTCTCGATCCTGACCAGGCGCGGCTCGACGAAGGTGATGCCGCCGGCCTCGCCGGACGGAGCCGTCACGGGCCGCCGGGGCGCGCTCGCAGCCTCGGACTCGACGTCGGGGGTCGGGGGCGCGTCAGGTCGCTGGGGCATCATCACCTCCGGTGATCTCGGCGAGGCGGTCGGCCTGGTCGGCCATGACGAGCGCGTCGATCAGCCGATCGATGTCGCCGTCCATGACCCGCGGCAGGGCCGACAGGTCGAGCCCGATCCGGTGGTCGGTCAGGCGGTCCTGGGGAAAGTTGTAGGTCCGGATCTTGTCCGATCGGTCGCCGCCGCCGACCATCGAGCGGCGCGCGGCGGAGTCGGCGGCGCGCTGCTCGGCCTGCTGGCGATCGTAGAGCCGCGAGCGCAGGACGGACATCGCCTTGGCCTTGTTCTTGTGCTGGCTCTTCTCGTCCTGGATCTCGACGACGAGCCCCGACGGCAGGTGGGTGATCCGGACGGCCGAGTCGGTCGTGTTCACGGACTGGCCGCCGGGCCCGGACGAGCGTTTCACGTCGATCCGGAGGTCCCGCTCTTCGTCGATGACGATCTCGACTTCGTCGACCTCGGGCAGGACGACGACGGTGGCGGTCGAGGTGTGGATCCGGCCCGACGATTCGGTTGCGGGGATTCGCTGAACGCGGTGGACGCCGCCCTCGAACTTCAGGCGGCTGTAGGCGCCGTCGCCGTGGACCTGGACGATCGCCTCCTTGATCCCGCCGATCCCGGTCTCGTTGAGGCTCAGGAGCTCCGGCGTGAACCGGTGGCGCTCGGCGTAGCGGACGTACATCCGGTAGAGCTCGGCGGCGAACAGGGCGGCCTCATCGCCGCCGGCGCCGGCCCGGATCTCGAGGATCACGTCGCGATCGTCGTTCGGGTCGCGCGGCAGGAGGAGGACCTTCATCTCCTCGAGCAGGCGGTGTTCCTCGGCCGACAGCCGGTCGATCTCGTCGGCGACCATCGCCTTCATCTCGGGATCGGCGTCGGCGCCGTCGCGCATCTCGCGGGCGCCGGCGAGCTCGATCCGGGTCGCCTCGAGCGACTGGAACGCCTGGACGACGGGCTCGAGCCGGGAGAGCTCCTTGCCGAGGGTCCGAATCCGATCGGGATCGCGCGAGACCTCGGGGGTGGACAGCTCGGCCTGGACCTCCTCGTACTGGCCGACGACCTCCCGGAGGCGGGAATCCAGGCCGGTCCGATCGGCGTCGCCGCTCATGCTCCCGGGAGCGGCGGATCGATCGTGACCGGGGCGCCCGCGGTCCCGTCGCTCCTGACCCCGTCGCCGATCGCGTCGCCGCGGCCCGCCGTGCCGGCCAGCTCGAGCGGATCGCGGGTGAGCGTGCCGGATCCGGCCGGGAGCGCCTCGCCGTCGGCCTCGAGGGCCTGCTCCATCGACACGATCGCGACCTCGATCATGTCCGGCGTCGGCTGCTTGGTCGTGATCATCTGGACGAGGATCCCCGGGTACATGATCGTCCGGACGATCGGGTTGCCGCGGTGCCGCGCACCCCACTTGAGAATCTCGTAGCCGATCGCGGCGATGACCGGGATCAGGGCGATCCGGCTGCCGATCATGACCAGGGGCTCCTGACGGCCGACGAGGCTGAACGCCACGATCGACAGGGCGATCACGACGACGAGGAATTCCGTGCCGCAGCGTGGGTGGGCGGTCGGATAGGTGCGAACGTGATCGACGTCGAGAGGGTCGCCGGCCTCGAGGGCGTGGATCGTCATGTGCTCGGCGCCGTGGTACTGGAAGACCCGCCGGATGTCCTGGGCCTGCGAGATCAGGAGCAGGTAGCCGATGAAGATCGCGACCCGGATCAGGCCCTCGACGAGGTGCTGGACGAGCCCGTTCTCGATCTTCGAGGTCGTGGCGCTGGCGATGAGGAGTGGCAGCAGGAAGAAGATCCCGACGCCCGCCAGAAGGGTCAGTCCGAGCATGAGCGCGATCGAGCCCTTGCCGAGCTCGACGCCCTCTTCCCCGTCCTCACCGGTCCCGGCCGCCT
>JANLYK010000457.1:0-5536 GCA_031365595.1 Chloroflexota bacterium
CGACGACCGCGGCGACCTCCTGCGACTGGTACATGACCGTGTCGGTCGGCAGCACCATCTGCTTGTCGCCCGCGAGCGTCGGCATCCAGTGGAGACCGGCCTTCTCGAGGTCGGCGCCCGTGATCACCGCGAGCACGCCCGGGATCTTGAGTGCCTCGGTGGCGTCGATGCCCTTGATCGTGGCGTGGGCGTACGGGCTTCGGACGATGTCCAGCCAGAGCATGCCGGGCAGGACAAGATCCTCGATGTACTCTCCGGCCCCGCGGATGAAACGGGGATCCTCCTTGCGCTTGACCGAGTGACCCATCCCTCCGACCTCGGGGGTCGTCTGGAGCGTGCGCTCTTCGGTTGTCATGTCGTGGCTCTCCCGCTCAACCGGCCGCGGCCGGTTCGGCCGAGACTTCCTGGCCCGTGACCGTCTCCGCGGCGACGACCGGCGCCGTCTCGCCCGCCTCGAGCGTCCCGGCGACCTGCTGGATCGATTTCACGATGTTCACGTAACCCGTGCAGCGGCACAGGTTGCCGGCAATTCCCTCGCGGATCTCGTGCTCGGAGGGCTTCGGGTTCTGCTCGAGGAGCCAGGCCGCCTGCATGATCATGCCCGGCGTGCAGAACCCGCACTGGAGCCCGTGCTGGTCCCAGAACGCCTGCTGGAGCGGGTGGAGGGTGGCGCCGTCGGCCATGCCCTCGATCGTCTTGAGCGAGCGGCCGTCGGCCTGGACCGCGAGCATCGTGCACGACTTGGCGCTCTCGCCGTCGACATGGATCGTGCACGCGCCGCAGTTGCTGGTGTCGCACCCGACGTGGGTCCCGGTCAGGCCGAAGACCTCGCGCAGGAGATGGACGAGGAGGAGCCGCGGCTCGACATCCGCCTCGCGGGCCTCGCCGTTGACGGTCATCGACACATGCTGTGTTGTCATGCCTGGCCTCCCGAGAACGCGAGCGCCCGCCCGACCGCCGTTCGCAGGGAACGGAGGGTCAGCTCGGCGACCATCGCCCGCTTGTAGTCGACCGGCCCGCGAACGTCGGCGGACGGCCGGCTCTGGGCCGCCGCGGCCGCGCCCGCAGCCTTGAACCTCTCCTCCGACGGAGCGGACCCGACCAGGACGGCCTCGGCATCGGTCGCCGCGAACGGCGTCTCGGCGACCCCGGTCACGCCGATCCCGGCGCCCCGGATCGTGCCGTCGTCGGCAAGGGTCAGGATCGCGCAGACCCCCGCGGTGGCGAAGTCGCCTGCTCGGCGCTCGAGCTTCGTATAGCCCCCGCCCACGCCCTTGCCGCGCCGCGGGATCCGGATCTCGACGAGGACCTCGGTCGCGGTGATCGCGGTCGTGAAGGTGTCGAGGAAGAATTCCCGGGCCGGAATGACCCGGTCGCCGGTGGAGCTGCGGCAGACGATCCGGGCGTTGCCGGCCAGGAGCATCGCCGGCCAGTCCGAGGCCGGGTCGGCGTGCGCACACGAGCCGCCGATCGTGCCCCAGTTGCGGACCTGCGGATCGCCGATCCCGGCCGCCAGGTCGGCAAGCATCGGGTAGCGGGCAGCGATCGTCGCGTTCTCGTGGATCTGGCGGTGGGTCGCCCGGCCCCCGATCCGGAGCTCGTCGTCGGTCTCGACGATCCCGTCGAGGCCGGTCACGTCGCGCAGGTCGACGAGGAGGCCCGGCTGAGCAAGCCGGAGCTTGATGAGCGGCAGGAGGCTGTACCCGCCCGACAGGAGCTTGGCCTCGCCCTCACGCTCCTCGAGGATCCTGAGCGCGGCGTCGAGATCGGGCGGCCGGATGTAGTCGAAGGGTGCCGGAATCATTGCGCGACCGTCCTCCTCCGCCCCGGTCCGGGGCGCTCACGGCCCGCGTCGATTTCGTCGCGGGCGGTCTGTGTCGACGATCGGGCCGGCGGAGTGGTTGACGAACGTCGAGGCCGCCCCACATCCGGGGGTCCGCTACGACCAGTGTGCGCCGAATGTCGTCGACTGATCAACTGATCTCGCACCCTGCCCGCAACCGCTTCGCAACAGGACATTCAGCCCGGCGCCGCCCGGCCAGGCGGCCCCCGACCCGGGGCCCGATGACCCGGCCGAGCCGCCGACGAGCGGGCGCATACTCGGCGTCCGGGGTCCGCGCACGACCGGCGCCAAGTCGCGACCAGGCCCTCCGACGACCGTGAAGAGGAGCCTGTCGAACCGTGGATCACCGCTACGAGTGTCTCGACGGCAACGAAGCCGCCGCCCGGATCGCGTACGCGCTGTCCGAGGTGATCTCGATCTACCCGATCACCCCGGCCTCGCCGATGGCCGAGCATTGCGACGACTGGTCCGCCGCGAACCGCCCCAACCTGTGGGGCCAGGTCCCCGACGTGGTCGAGATGCAATCCGAGGCGGGTGCCGCGGGTGCCCTCCACGGGGCCCTCCAGAAGGGCGCGCTCGCGACGACGTTCACGGCCTCGCAGGGCCTCCTGCTGATGATCCCGAACATGTTCAAGATCGCGGGCGAGCTGACTCCTGCGGTCATTCACGTCGCGGCGCGCGCGATCGCGACCCACGCCCTGTCGATCTTCGGCGACCACAGCGACGTGATGCACGCCCGCTCGACCGGCTGGGCGATGCTCGCCGCGGGCTCGGTCCAGGAGGCCCACGACTTCGCCCTCGTCGCCCACGCGGCGACCCTGCGAGCGCGGATCCCGTTCCTGCACTTCTTCGACGGGTTCCGGACGAGCCACGAGATCAACAAAATCGCGCTGCTCGAGACCGACGACGTGCAGGCCCTTATCCGCGACGACGACGTCCTGGCCTTCCGCGGCCGCGGCCTGACCCCGGATGCGCCGGTGGTTCGCGGGACCGCCCAGAACCCGGACGTCTTCTTCCAGTCGCGCGAGGCGTCCAACCCGTACCACCTCGCGGTGCCGGGCATCGTCGAGACCGTGTTCGCGGAGCTGGCCGAGCGCACGGGCCGGCACTACCGGCTGGCCGACTACCACGGCGCGCCGGACGCGGATCGGGTGATCGTCGTCATGGGCTCGGCCGCCGGCGCGATCGAGGAGGCCGTCGACACGATGGTCGCCGCGGGCGAGAAGGTCGGGATGCTCCGGATCCGATTGTTCAACCCGTTCCCGGCGGACCGGATCCTCGCGGCTCTGCCTCCGACCGTCCGCGCCATCGCAGTCCTGGACCGGACCAAGGAGCCGGGGGCGGTCGGCGAGCCGATGTACCTGGAAGTCGTCGCGGCCCTGGCCGAGGCGATGGACTCCGACACGCCGCCGTTCGCCAGGGCGCCGCGGGTGATCGGCGGCCGCTACGGCCTGTCGTCCAAGGAACTGACCCCGGCGATGGTCCGGCCGATCTTCGCGGAGCTCGCCGCCGAGCGCCCGAAGCGCCACTTCACGGTCGGCATCTACGACGACGTCACCCATCTCAGCCTCCCGATCGACCAGGGATTCCGCCTGGAGCGGCCGGCCGGCGAGGTCCAGGCCGTGTTCTTCGGGCTCGGCTCCGACGGGACGGTCGGGGCGAACAAGGCGTCGGTCAAGATCATCGGCGAGGGCACCGACCTCTTCACCCAGGGCTACTTCGTCTACGACTCGAAGAAGTCCGGCTCGGTGACGGTCTCGCACCTGCGCTTCGGCCCGGCCGCGATCCGCTCGACCTATCTCGTCGACGAGGCCGATTTCGTGGCCTGTCACCAGTTCGGTCTGCTCGGCACGACCAAGGTCCTCGACAGCGCCCGCCACGGGGCAACGTTCCTGCTTAACGCTCCGTATGGCCCGGACGAGGTCTGGAGCCACCTGCCGGCCGCCGTCCAGCGCCAGCTCGTCGACAAGGGGATCGACTTCTGGGTGATCGACGCGCTGGCCGTCGCCGCCGAGGCCGGAATGGGCAGCCGGATCAACACCGTCATGCAGCCGTGCTTCTTCCAGCTCGCCGGGATCCTGCCGCCCGACGAGGCGATCAGCCGGATCAAGGCGTTCGTCGAGAAGACCTACGCGAAACGCGGCCCGGCCGTCGTCGAGCGCAACTTCGCCGCGATCGACCGCTCGCTCGCGGCGCTCGGGCACGTGACGCTCGGCGGCGCGGCCGACAACGCGCCGGTAGCCGCGCGCCTCGCGGATGATGCGCCCGACTTCGTCACCCGGTTCACGGCCCGGCTGATGGCCGGCGAGGGCGATCAGCTGCCGGTCAGCGCGATGCCCGCCGACGGCACGTTCCCGACCGGCACGACGAAGTACGAGAAGCGGGCGATCGCCCAGATGATCCCGATCTGGGACTCGGCGATCTGCATCGACTGCGGCAAGTGCGCGATGGTCTGCCCCCACGCGACGATCCGGATGAAGGTCTTCCCGACCGCGGCCGTGGCCGACGCCCCGGCCTCGTTCCTGTCCAAGGAGTTCAAGTCGCGCGACCTCCTCGACCACCGCCTGACGATCCAGGTCGCCCCCGACGACTGCACGGGCTGCGGTGTGTGCGTCGACATCTGCCCGGCCAAGAGCAAGACCGTCAGCAGCCACAAGGCGATCAACATGGAGCCTGTGGCCGACCACCGTGATCTCGAGCGCGAGCGCTGGGACATCTTCCAGGCGATCGCGCCACTCGATCGCTCGCTGATCGCCCACGACACGGTCAAGGGCAGCCAGGTCCTCGAGCCGCTGTTCGAGTTCTCGGGCGCGTGTGGCGGCTGCGGCGAGACGCCCTACCTCCGGCTCGTCAGCCAACTGTTCGGGGACCGGATGATCGTCGCCAACGCGACGGGCTGCTCCTCGATCTACGGCGCCAACCTGCCGACGACCCCGTGGACGGTCAACGGCGCCGGCCGCGGCCCGGCCTGGGCCAACTCGCTGTTCGAGGACAACGCCGAGTTCGGGCTCGGGATGCGCCTCGCCCTCGACGCCCAGACCGACCAGGCCCGGGCCCTTGTCCTGCGCCTGGCGCCGGCCCTCGAGGACGAGCTCATCCAGGGCCTGCTCGGCGCGGACCAGGAGGACGAGCCCGGGATCGAGCGCCAGCGCGAGCGGGTCGTCCAGCTCCGCGAGCGGCTGGGCGCGGTGGAGGGGCCGCTCGCAGTCGACGCGAAGCACCTCCTCGCGCTTGCCGGCGACCTCGTCCGGAAGGGCGTCTGGATCATCGGCGGCGACGGCTGGGCCTACGACATCGGCTTCGGTGGGGTCGACCAGGTCCTCTCGTCCGGCCGCAACGTCAACATCCTCGTTCTCGACACCGAGGTCTATTCGAATACGGGCGGCCAGTCGTCGAAGTCGACGCCGCGCGGCGCCGTCGCGAAGTTCGCCGCCGCCGGCAAGACCGTGGCCAAGAAGGACATCGCCCTGCAGGCCATCGCCTACGGCAACGTCTACGTCGCCCGGGTGGCCATGGGGTCGGACCCGCAGCAGACCCTGTCGGCGTTCCGCGAGGCGGAGGCCTACGACGGACCGTCGTTGGTGCTGGCCTACAGCCACTGCATCGCCCACGGGATCGAGATGAAGCTCGGCCTGGACCAGCAGTCGCGGGCGGTGGACAGCGGCTATTGGCCGCTGATCCGCTACGACCCGG
>JANLYK010000471.1:0-4390 GCA_031365595.1 Chloroflexota bacterium
GTCGACCGCCTGTCCTCGGCGAGCCTCGCCCGCATCCGCGCGAGGGTCAGAGAGGATGTCATGAACACGCCAACTCCTCGGCGCTCCCTGTGGGGCCGACGGATCATCGGACTCGGCGGAGTCGCCGCAGCAGCCGCCGTCGCCGTGGCTCTCGCCCTCGGTGGCCGAGGCAACTCCCCTGTGGTCGGTCCGGGCGGCTCGATCCCGCCCGGCGCGGCGGCGTGCGTCGAGCCGTACAGCAGGACGGCTCTTGCCCACCGCGACTTCGCGTTCGACGGCACCGTGACCGCGATCGACGGCGACCGCGTGACGTTCGCGATCGGTCGATCCTTTCGTGGAGCCTCCGATCCGACAATCACCCTCGATGCGCCCGGCATGAGCGGAACGAGCATCACCTCGGCCGGCGGGCCATCGCTCATCGTCGGGAGCCGCTACCTCGTCGCCGGCGATGACCACTTCGCGTGGGCCTGCGGGTATACCCAGCCGTTCGACGATGCCGTCGCGGCGGAGTGGGCTGCCGCCCTCGCCGGCTGACCCGCGTCCATCGAATCGATCGACGACGCGTCCGTCTGCCGGACGCGAGATCCATCAGGAGGTTTCCCATGCGCCGAGTTGCGCTCGTCGTCGCCCTCGTTGCCAGCCTGCTCATTCCCGCGTCGGTCGTGGCCGGCGGATCCGACCGCTGCTCCGTCACGATCAGCCCGGAGGTCGCCGCCCCGACCGACATCGTCAGGATCCAGGTGTCGAACGTGCCCGTCGACCCGAACGGCAGCTCGATCGAGGTCGAGATGCACATCCGGCGCCTCGGGACGCGCGACGGCTCGATCATCTGGGCCTTCCTCGTCCCCGGCACGACCGAGTTCTTCATCAACTACAACGAGGCACCGCCGGGTGAGCCGGCGTACGAGCCGCTGACCCCCGGCCGCTACCAGGTCGACGTGAGCACCCACGTCCGCGGCTGCTACGCGGTCGGGCAGTTCATCGTCCGCTAGCGCCGAGGCACCGGTGCCGTTCCGGCGGCCTCGGTGCCTCGCCATCCGATGCGGTCCGCGCGAGCGGCTACCCTTCGATCGTGATCCGAGACAGCGACCCAGGCAGAATCATCGCCGGAGCCGCGGCGTGACCGGACACGCCCATTCGACGGCCCGAGCCGGCCGCGACCGCCTCGTTCTCGTCTTCTTCCTGACCCTCACCGTCCTGATCGTCGAGCTCGTCGGCGGGCTGGCGTCGAACTCGCTGGCCCTCCTCGCCGATGCCGGCCACATGCTCACCGACGTCGTGGGCATCGGGCTCGCCCTCGGCGCGATCTGGATCGCGAGCCGGCCCGCCAATCGGACCCGGACGTTCGGCTATCTGCGCTCCGAGATCCTCGCCGCGGTGATCAATGCCGTGCTCCTGTTCGGGGTCGCGGCATTCGTGATCTGGGAGGCCTGGCGGCGATTCGCCGAGCCTCCCCAGATCGCCACCGGGCTGATGCTGGCCGTGGCCGTCATCGGTCTTGCGTCGAATGGCGTCTCGCTCTGGCTGCTCCGCGAGACGCAAACATCCAGCCTGAACATGCGCGGCGCCTATCTCGAGGTGTTCGGCGACCTGGCGGGTTCCGGCGCTGTGATCATCGCGGCGATCGTGATCGCGGTCACCGGCTGGACGGCCGCCGACCCTATCGCTTCCGCCGCGATCGGCCTCCTGATCCTGCCTCGAACGTTCGGGCTGCTCCGGGAGGCCGTCGACGTTCTCCTCGAGGCCACGCCGAAGGGGATCGACATGGCCCAGGTGCGCGCGCACATCCTCGAGGCGCCGGGCGTCGAGGATGTTCATGACCTGCACGCCTGGACGATCACCTCCGGTTTGAACGTTGTCTCCGCCCATGTCGTCCTCGACGCCGGTGCCGACCCGCCTGCCGTGCTCGATCACCTGTGCACCTGTCTGACCGACATCTTCGACATCGAGCACTCCACGTTCCAACTCGAAAGTGGCGACCGCCGCCGTCTCGAGGAACGAAGCCACGCATGATCGCACTCCGGACGTGACGACCCCTGCCGCGATCCGCGCCGAGGCTCGCCTCGGCCTGCGCGCAAACGCCGGGCAATTCGCCCTGCTCGTGGGGGTCAACGGCCTCGTCGGCGGGATGCTTGGCCAGGAGCGGACCGTGCTCCCGCTGCTCGCCCGTGACGTGTTCGGGCTGACCGGTTTCACCGTCATCCTGTCGTTCATCGTGGCGTTCGGGGTGGCCAAGGCGATCGCCAACCTCGTCGCCGGCGCCCTCGCCGATCGATACGGGCGCAAGCCGGTGCTCGTCGCCGGCTGGCTGCTCGCCGTGCCCGTGCCCGTGCTCCTGATCTGGGCTCCGACGTGGGGCTGGGTGATCGGGGCGAATGTCCTGCTCGGCGTGAGCCAGGGCGTCACCTGGTCGACCACGGTCATCATGAAGATCGACCTGGTCGGGCCTGCTCGGCGCGGATTGGCGATGGGCCTCAACGAGGCCGCCGGCTACGGTGCCGTGGCCGTGACCGCGATCGCGACGGGGTT
Source organism: Chloroflexota bacterium (assembly GCA_031365595.1). Classification (GTDB taxonomy): domain Bacteria; phylum Chloroflexota; class Limnocylindria; order Limnocylindrales; family CSP1-4; genus CF-46. The sequence goes on from JANLYK010000471.1 coordinate 2,530, forward strand.
CATCGCGTCCGCCGCGGGCCTGCGCCCAGCGCCGTTCCTGCTCGGGCTCGCGTTCGCGGGGCTGGGTCTCGGCGCGTCGGCCCTGTTCGTTCGTGAAACGCGCGGGCACGTCGAGGTCGAGGGGCGTCGGACGACCGCGACCACGACGGTCACGACGCCATGGCGGACCGTGGCCCGCCGGACGACGATCGGGGATCCCTCGCTGTCCGCAGCCTCGCAGGCCGGGCTCGTCAACAACCTCAACGACGGGATGGCGTGGGGCCTCTTGCCGATCTTCTACGCGGCGCACGGCCTGTCGATCGTCGAGATCGGGGTCCTCGCCGGCGCCTACCCGGCCGTCTGGGGCGTGGCCCAGATCGGAACGGGCGCCCTGTCGGATCGGATCGGCCGGAAGGGGCTGATCGCGGCAGGCCTGCTCGTCCAGGCCGTCGCCCTCGGCTGGATCGCCGCGAGCGCGTCCTTTCTGCCGTGGCTCCTTGCCGCGGTCGTCCTCGGTCTGGGGACCGCGATGGTCTACCCGACTCTGCTCGCGGTCATCGCCGACGTCGCCCACCCAAGCTGGCGTGGCGCGGCCGTCGGCATCTATCGGCTGTGGCGAGACCTCGGCTTCGCCGCGGGGGCGATCATCGCCGGCGTGCTCGCCCAGGCCGGTGGCATGCCGTTCGCCATCGGTGTCATCGGCGCGCTGACCGCCGCGTCCGGGATCGTCGTCCTGATCCGGATGCGCGAGACGCTCCCGGCCCCGCGCGGGGGCCTCGCTTCGGGCGCCATTGCGAGCTCCGGCCGATGACCGGCGAGCACCGCCATGCGCCCGAGCACGACCCCGGGCTCGCTCCGGACCACCTTCACGAGCATGACCGGGATCACGGGCACGAACATGAGCACGGCTCGGGGGTCCTTGGCGCGATCCGCGAGCTGATCCGGCCCCACTCCCACGACGCCGCGTCCAAGGTCGACACGGCCCTCGAGTCGGATGCGCGCGGCGTCCGGGCCCTGAAGGTCTCCCTCGTCGCCCTGCTTGCGACCGGGTTCGTCCAGCTCGGTGTCGTCCTGGCCACGAACTCGGTCGCGCTCCTGTCCGACACGCTCCACAACGTGGCCGATGCCCTGACAGCGCTACCGATCTGGCTCGCCTTCATCCTGGCCCGCCGACCGGCGACCCGGCGCTTCGCCTACGGCTACGGGCGGGCCGAGGACCTGGCCGGTCTCGTCGTCCTCGTGTTCATCGGGGCGTCGGCACTGTTCGCGGCCTACGAGGCGCTCGACCGCCTCGCCCACCCGGCCGAGGTCCGCTTCCTGTGGGCGGTCGCCCTGGCCGGGATCGTCGGCTTCGCCGGCAACGAGCTCGTCGCGCGCTACCGGATCAACGTCGGCCGCGCGATCGGTTCAGCGGCCCTCGTCGCCGACGGTCTACACGCCCGGGCGGACGGCTTCACGTCGCTGGCGGTCGTCGCCGGCGCCGCAGGAATCGCCCTCGGCTTTCCGATGGCCGACCCGCTCGCCGGGCTCGTGATTGCAGTCATGATCCTGCTCGTCCTCAAGGATGCCGCCAAGGATGTCCTGATGCGGATCATGGACGGCGTGGACCCGGCGATCCGATCCGCTTCGGAGGCGGTCCTCGGGGGCGTGCCAGGGGTCGAGGATGTCGGCGTGGTCCGCGTGCGCTGGATCGGCCACCGACTGCATGCAGAGGCGGAGGTCGTCGTGGACGAGGCGCGCACGATAGGAGTGGCCCACGAGATCGCGGAACGGGCTCGACACGCCCTCCTGCACGACGTGCCGCACCTGTCGTCCGCGATCATCCACGCCGACCCATGTGGTCACGGCGGCGGCGACCCCCACGCGGACCTTGCCCATCACC
>JANLYK010000487.1:0-3141 GCA_031365595.1 Chloroflexota bacterium
GCGAGTGGCTCGGCGAATCGGACATCTCGAAGTCGCCGTGGGTCCGCGAGCCGCGGGCCGAGTGGCAGCGCTGGCAGGAGATCGGGGCCGACGGTGCGATCGTCCTGGCCCGGACCTCGGCCGATGTCGACGCGCTCGTCGGGGCCGTCGCACGCTGGTGACCCGCGACCGCGCCCGATGACCGGCGACCGCGCCCGCCCGTCCGGCATCCGTTCGAGGGATCCATGGCACCATCGAGGACGATGACCGCGCCCGCGACCCCGATCCGACCCGTCCCGACCCATCCGTGCGCCCGGTGTGGCGCGCCCGTCGGGCTGGACATCGGGCTGTGCGAACGCTGCAATCCGCTCGGCCTGAAGGACAGCGCCAGCTCGCAGGTCCACGGGACGGTATTCCTTGCCGTCGGCCTGGCGATCGCAGGCCTGGCCGTTGCCGCCCATCTCGCGGTCGCCGGGGTGGGCCCGTTCAGCGCCAGGGTCACAACGGTCCGGGCGGGTGCCGCGGTCGGTGCCGTCATCGCCACGATCGAGATCCGCAACGAGGGCACGGCCCTCGGCAGCGCGTCCTGCCGCATCACGGACCCCGCCGATCGCGGGGTGATCGACAGCACCGTCCTGACCAGCCCACGGGTCGGGCCCGGCGCGACGATCACGTTCGAGCACGAGGTCTTGTTCGGCGATCCGGGCCGTCCGCTCACGATCGCGTGCAGCGGCCCGTGAGCACCGCCGCCACGGTGGTCGCCGGGGCCGACGAGGCATCACCCTCCGCCTGGGCCGCCGAGCTCGCGTTCGCGGCCGAGACCGCGCTGGCCGCCGGCCGGGTGCTGATGGACCGCTACGAGCGGCTCGAACGGATCGATCACAAGAGCGCCCGCGATGTCGTGACGGAAGCGGATCACGAGTCCGAGGGCCTGATCATCGCGGCGATCCGGGCGCAGTACCCTGCGGACGCGATCCTCGCCGAAGAATCGGGCGCACACGCCGCCGCTCCCGCCAGGACGGGCACGGCCGCTCCGCTTGCGCCGGCCGGGCCGCCAACCGACCCCAACGACCGGGTCTGGGTGATCGATCCGCTCGACGGCACCGTGAACTACGCCAATGGGCTGCCGGTCTTCTGCGTCTCGATCGGGCTGGTCGCCGATCGCCGGCCGGTCGCCGGCGTGGTCCTCGATCCCACCCGGTCCGAGCTCTTCGCGGCCACCGCGGACGGGCCGGCGACCCTCAACGGCCGCCCGATCCGGGCGTCGGGCAAGGAGAAGCTGAGCGACTGGGTGATCTCCCTCTCGCTGTCGGGCCGGTCGGTCCAGAACCGGGCGCGGGCGATCCGTCGGGAGATCCGGATCTCGCGCTCGATGGGCTCGGCGGCGTTGGCGCTCGCGTACGTCGGCAATGGCCGCTTCGACGCCTTCGTCCAGGAGTCGAGCCTGTCGCTCTGGGACGTGGCCGCGGCCGGCCTGATCGCCGAGCGCGGCGGCGCGACCGTCCGCTCATTCGACGGCGGTCCGTGGTATGACGCGACGAAGGCGTCCCGCTCGATCGGCGCGATCGCGGCGGCGCCGATCCATCACGCCCGGATCGCGACCCTCGCCAACGCGCGCTGAGCGCGCTTGGGCGCCGACCTCCGCTCGGGAGGGAGTCAGTCCGCGAGCCAGCGATGAGGCCGGTCGCGCAGCCGATCCAGGCCCCAGCGATCGCAGAACGGCTCCCAGGTTGCGCGCGGCACGCCGCGCCACTCGAGATCCGCAGCGTCGGCCTGGGGCAGGGGAGCGTCGAGCCGGAGGCGGGCGAGCGTCCGGTACAGGAGCGCGTCCTGGCGCTGCTCGGCGAGGACCGCGGCCAGACGGACAGCTCCCGTCACGCGGCTGACGTCCCACTCGCTCGCCCGGGCCGGGATCGCGTCGATCGAGCCGTAGCGGCGGAGGACCGCGGCTGCCGACTTCGCGCCCCAGCCGGGCAGGCCCGGAAACCCGTCGGACGAGTCGCCGACGAGGGCCAGCCAGTCAGGGATCGAGGCCGGCGCGACGCCCCACTTCTCCAGCACGCCGGCCTCGTCATAGGTGATCTGACGGCGCCGGTCGCGAAGCACGATCCGCTCGCCGACGACACATTGAGCCATGTCCTTGTCGGGCGTGCAGATCAGGATCCGCTCGACGTCCGGGTCCGCACCGAAGCGGGCGGCCGCCGCCCCGATCGCGTCGTCGGCCTCGAACTCGACCATCGGCCAGAGGACCAGGCCGAGCGCCTCGATCGCCTCCTCCGCGATCGGGAATTGGGCGAGCAGCTCCGGATCCATCCCGGCCGACGACTTGTAGCCGGGGTAGAGATCGTTTCGGAACGACTCGATCACCCGGTCCGTGGCGCAGCCGAGATGCGTCGCGCCCTCCTCCCGCAACAGGTACAGGAGCTGGTCGCACAGTCCGGACACGCCCGACAGCACGACGCCGTCGCGGCCGCGGACCGTCGGGCGCGGGGCGTAGTGCGCACGAAAGAGCTCGTAGGTGGCGTCCACGAGGTGGATCTGCATCGCTTCCGGACCGTCAGCGCATCCGGGTCGACCACGAGTGGACGCCCGCGGCGCTCATCTCGTCGATCGCCCGCTGCTCATCGCCCGCGTTCAGCTCGACCGGTCGCATCGCATCGAGCAGCACCGCGGTCTCGAAGCCCAGCCGCGCGGCGTCGAGCGCCGTCGCCTTGACGCAGTAGTCGGTCGCCAGGCCGCACACGATGACCCGCTCGATCCCGGCATCGCGCAGCAGCCCTTCGAGCGCCGTCGGGGCCGTCTCGCCGGTCACTGCGTCGCGGGTCGTGAAGCCGGAATAGCCGTCCTCGCCGTTCACGCCCTTGCGCACTCGGGCCGCGCCGGTCGACGCCTCGGCGTCGAGGCCGGGATGGAGCTCGGCCCCCCACGTGTCGGCGACGCAATGGACCGGCCACAGCCCGCCGTCCTTCGCGAAGTGCGGCGTCACCGGCGGGTGCCAGTCCTGGGTGAAGACGATCGTGGCCTCGGCCGCCCGGGCCGTCTCGATCTCGGCGTTGATGATCGGGACGAGGTTCGCGCCCCCGTGGACCGACAGGCCGCCAGCGGGATCGGCGAAATCGTTCTGGAGGTCCACGATCAGGAGGGCGGTTCGGCGGTCGTAGC
>JANLYK010000488.1:0-2339 GCA_031365595.1 Chloroflexota bacterium
GCCCAATTCCCGATCGCGGAGGAGGCGATCGAGGCGCTCGGCCTGGTCCTCTGGCCGATGGTCGAGTTCGAGGCCGACGACGCGATCGGGGCGGCGGCCGCCCGCTTCGGTGCGGACCCCGACGTCGAGCGGATCCTGATCTGCACGCCCGACAAGGACATGGCCCAGTGTGTCGTCGGCGAGCGGATCGTGCTTCGCGACCGGCGCCGCCAGATCACCTACGACGCGGCCGGCGTGCTCGAGAAATGGGGCGTGGAGCCGGCCTCGATCCCGGATTGGCTGGCTCTCGTCGGCGACTCGTCGGATGGATTCCCGGGCCTGCCCGGCTGGGGTGCGAAGTCGGCAGCCGCAGTCCTCCGCCGCTACGGCTCGATCGACGCCATTCCGGTCCGGGCGAGCGAATGGGACGTCACCGGCGTGGCGGGAGCGGTCCGCTTGGCCGCGGTCCTCGCCGAACAGCGCGCGGACGCGCTCCTGTATCGGACGTTGGCCCGGCTCCGGCTCGACGCTCCCCTGCCCCAGGCCGCGTCCGCAGAACTCGCATGGCGGGGCGCGCCACGGCGGACGTGGGAAGCGTTCTGCGATCGCTGGGGGCTGGATCGGCTGCGTGACCGGCCCCATCTCTGGCTCGAGGCCTGATCAGGGCGGATCGGGTCACGGCAGCTCATCGGTTGCAGGTGCTGGCCGCGGTCCCGGCGCTCAGCGGGCGTTGGCGAGCGTCACGATGCGGCGATGGTGGACGGGGGCCGCGGCGATCACGCCGATGGACCGCGATTCCTGCGTCGGGTCGTACCACGGTCCGCCACCGAAGGAGCTGACCACGGCGCCGCCGCGTTCGGCGATCAGGCCGGCGGCAGCCACGTCCCAGAGCGACAGGCTGGACTCCTGGACGAACGCATCGAAGCGCCCGTTGCCGACGTAGGCGAGGGCCAGCGCCGCCGAGCCCATCGAGCGGGAGATCCGGATCTCGCGGCGAATGGCCCGGGCCCGGCTCTGCACCGAGCGGCCGGAGAGCGATAGCGAAACCACCCAGTCCCTCAGCTTCTCCTTGCCCGATGCCCGGATCGCGCGGCCGTTGAGGGTGGCCGGTCCGTCGGCGGTCGCCGCGAAGAGCTCAAAGCGAGTGGGATCGAGGACGACGCCGACGACCGGCGTGCCGTCGACGACGAGCCCGATCGAGGCGCAGAAGACCGGCAGCCCGTTGGCGTAGTTGACGGTCCCGTCGAGCGGGTCGATCACCCAGACGCGACCGTTGGCTTCCGGCACCGTCGCCCCGCCCGCCGACGCGTGCGCTGTGCCGCCCGCATCCGAGGCAGCCGGGTGCGCACCGGATTCCTCGGCGAGGATCGCGTCGGCCGGAGAGCGCTCCCGGATCGCGGCGATGATCAGGGCCTCGGACTCGTGATCCGCCTCGGTGACGACGTCGCGGGCGCTCTTGTGGTCGATCCGTTCGAGCCGCTCGTAGCGATCCATCAGGACCCGGCCGGCGGCCAGCGCGGTCTCGGTCGCGAACGCGAGCTCGGCCGCCCATGCGGAGGTCGGTTGGTCGTCGGCGCCCGTGGTCGCGGGCGCGGCGGCGCTCACGGCCCGCTGCACGCGATCGTGAGTGGGCGACCCGGATCGCCGAATGTCACCTCTTGCTCGAACGTGATCGTCGTGCCTGGCCCGACCCGCGGGCTGGTCATGACACTGCTGTCGATGACCCCTCGATCGGCGGGGTCGGTGAGGCGGCAGGACGCGCTGCCGAGCGCCGTGCCCTCGTTCCGGATCTCGATCGTGGCGATGACCGTTCCGACCGTCGAGCCGGCCCGGACCGCGGTGACCTGGGCGCTGAACGGGCCGACGCCGGCGACCGCGAGATGGGCGGCGATGGCCAGGCCCACGATCGCGAGGCCGACCGCGAGGAATACGGTTCCGTGGACCTGTGAGCTGGCGCTGTCCTTCAGACCGAGCGGATTGCAGCGTTCACACAGGCCGACATCGAGTCCGACGGGCGCGCCGCAGCGCGCACACGGATGGGTCGGGACGGGCCGGATCGGGGTCGCTGGCGCGGTCATCGTTCTCGATGGTGCCATGGATCCCTCGAACGGATGCCGGACGGGCGGGCGCGGTCGCCGGTCATCGAGCTCGGTCGCGGGTCATCGAGCTCGGTCGCGGGTCATCGAGCTCGGTCGCGGGTCACCAGCGTGCGACGGCCTCGACGAGCGCGTCGACATCGGCCGAGGTCCGGGCCAGGACGATCGCACCGTCGGCCCCGATCTCCTGCCAGCGCTGCCACTCGGCCCGCGGCTCGCGGACCCACGGCGACTTCGAGATGTCCGATTCGCCGAGCCACTCGC
>JANLYK010000490.1:0-2140 GCA_031365595.1 Chloroflexota bacterium
GGCGGAAGTCCGCAAAGATCGCCGGCTCCTCGCCATCGTCGGGCACCATGACCCGGGCCGCTTCGATCGGAATCGCCCCGACCAGGACGCCGAGGACGTCGGTGACCGACACGAGCCCGGGCGCGAGATTCAGGTAGACCCGCCGGGCGTCGCGGCTGGTCCGGGTCAACAGCGGATAGTTGCCGTCGGCGATCAGGACCTGGGCGCCATGGCCGGCCTCGCCGAGCGCCGCGAGGATGCCGGGATGGAGCAGCTGGGTCTTGAGCATCGGACATCTCCTGTGGATCGCCGGGTCGGCCGACGGCCGGCCGAGGTGATCCGTCAATGAACGGAGGCTGCCCGCGATGCGGACAGCCTCCGGGCCGGTGCGTGGAACGGATGGGTTACTTGTAGAGGACGGCCGCGATCTCGGGCTTGTCGATGTTCGCCTTGTCGTAATAGAAGTAGCCCGTGTCGATCGTCTTCGCGACCGTCTTGCCAGCGATCGCATCGAGCGCGGCGTCGACGCACTTCGCGCCGATCCCGACCGGGTTCTGGGTGATGGCGCCGGCCATCACGCCGCTCTTGACCGCATCGATCTGCTGCTGACCGGAGTCGTACCCGATCGCCACGACCTTGCCTTCCTTGCCGGTCTCCTTGAGGGCATTGAGGACGCCCTTGGCGGAACCCTCGTTGGCCCCGAAGAAGCCCTTGAGGTCCGGGTTGGCGGTCATGATCGTCTTGGCCAGGTCCGCCGACTTGACCGGGTCGCCGGCGCCGTACTCGACGGCGACGACCTGGATGTTCGGGTGCTTCTCCTTCATCCGGTTGACGAAGCCGTCGCGCCGGGTGGTGCCGGTCTGGCTCGTCTGGTCATGGACGATGACCGCGACCTTGCCGGCGTCGCCGATGAGCTTGGCCATCTGATCGGCTGCCTCGCCGGCGGCGGCGATGTTGTCGGTCGAGACCGTGGTGACCGGGATCTCGCTGTCGACGCCGCTGTCGAACCCGACGACCGGGATCTTGGCGTCCTTGGCCTTCTGGAGCAGGGGGCCGGCGGCCTTGCTGTCGAGGGCGGCGAAGCAGATCGCGGCGGGCTTCTTGTCGAGCGCCGTCTGGAGCATCGTGAGCTGCTTGTCGACCTCGGACTCCGACGCCGGGCCCTCATAGGTGATCGTCGCGCCCTTGGCCGCGGCCTCGTCGGTGGCGCCCTTCTGGACGGCCTGCCAGAACTGGTGCTGCGAGCCCTTGGACACGATGGCGATGTACGGCTTGGCGCCGCTGGTGCCGCCTGATCCGGTGGAGCTGCCTCCACAGGCCGCAACGACCATGGCCATAGCCATCGTCGCCGCTGCTACGCGATAGAACCGTGAACTGCGCATCTATTCCTCCTCCGTGATGGTTGGCCAACGGCCAACCGTGCGTCGCCCGAGCTCGATCAGCTCGGTGTCGTGCAACCGCTAGGCGCGGCTTCGTCGCCGCAGGATGTCGAGCCAGACGGCGCCGATGACCACGAGGCCCGTGATCACCAGCTTCCACTGGTCCGGGACGCCGACGATCGAGAGGCCGATCGTCAGGGTGCTGATGATGAACGCGCCGATGATCGTGCCGACGATGCTCCCCTCGCCGCCGCTGAGCGACGTACCGCCGATGACCGCCGCCGCGATCGCGTCGAGCTCGTAGCCCAGGCCGACCGACGGCTGGGCCGACGTCATCCGGGCACCGATCAGGATGCCGGCCAGGCCCGCGAACAGTCCGCACAGGGCATAGACCGCGATCTTCCAGCGGTCCACGTTGACACCCGACAGGCGGGTGGCCTCCTCGTTGGAGCCGAGCGCGAACGTGTACCGACCGAGGACCGTCTTGGTCAGGACGAGATGGGCGATGAGCCCGGCACCGAACATGATGAACACGACGTTCGGGATGCCGAGGACGGCCTTGCCCATGAACGAGTCGTAGAACTCCGGATTGCCCTCGAAATAGATCGGCCGGACGTCCGACAGGATCTGGGCAAGCCCGCGGGCCACGTTGAGCATGCCCAGCGTCGCGATGAACGGCGGCAGCTTGGCCTTCGCGATCAGGAGGCCGTTGAGCATGCCGATGAATGCGCCCGCCGCCATCGCGGCCGGAAGGCCGATCCACAGGGGGAGGCCCATCTTCG
>JANLYK010000511.1:0-9387 GCA_031365595.1 Chloroflexota bacterium
AGGCGGCCGCCCCTGCGTCGCGGGCCGGGTTTGAGCGAAGGCCGACGGACGAGTGCCCGAACTACACTCCCTGCGGACGCTGCCGGACACCGGACGTCAGTCCTGCCCCTCTGCGTACCTTCGTTCGGCCGGTGGGCGCTCGGGCCCGTAGCCAGGGGGCTGAACCTGGTCGGGCGTCGTCGCGTCGGTTGGGCGGCGCCGAGGCTTCCGACCGAGGAGGACGGCGACCATGACGGACGCGGCGAGCGCCGCCGCGATCGCGGGTTGACGGAGGAGCATGATCGGTCGCCCGAGTTGCGGCCCGACCAGCCAGACCGAGCCGACGACATCGTCGATTCGTGGATGCCACGGGTCCGGTACCGGGTTGTTGTCGCCCTTGAGGACGAATCCGTCGGCATCACCGCCGATGATCCGGTGCATGACGACGCGGCCGGCCCCGAGCTCCGCCGCGGGCACGCGATAGGCGACGGCATCGCCGATGCCGTACGACGGCGCCGCCCGGAACACGATCAGGTCGCCGGTCTCATAGGTCGGCAGCATCGAGTCGCCGCGGACGACGATCCAGGTCGTGGTTCCGCCCAGCGACGCAGGACGCAGGAAGACGAACCAGCCGCCTGCGACGAGGAGCAGGCCGACCAGGGCCAGGGCATTCAGGATGCGGCGCATCACGGGACCGTCACGTAGGTGATCACGAGCTGGGGTGCCCTGTTGACGGTCCCGAGGTTCTTCGTCGCATAGGTCGAGCTGCGCGCCGTCGCCGACGCTTCGACGTCATCGCGCAGCATCCAGCCGAAGTTCGTCGCCGAACCTGCGACGAACGCCGCGACGTCGCTCGTCACGTCGGCGCCCAGGATGTACGCGTTGGCCGTCAGATTCTGGCAACCGACGGGCGTGCCGATGTCGAACGAGTCCGTGCGCGATCCAGTGGGCGGGTTGTTGAGGGTCGTGCCGAAGGGCTGGTTGTTCCAGGTGATCGTGGTCTCGGCCCATGTGGCCGTGACCTTGAACACGTCGACGGTCCGGCAGGCGGCGGGCAGCACGGTGGCGAAGAGTCGCAGCGTGGCAAGGCGGATGGTCGCTGTGGCCGGGATCGCGACGGTGCAGGCCGTGAGATCGAATCGGATGTAGACGCGCTGGTTCGCGGCGCCGCTCGAAGAGACCAGCATTGTCGTCGTCGTCCCGAAGTTGCTCGTGGCAGATCCCTGCCGGACATTCGAATCGATGATGCTGGTCGTCGTCGCCGGGGTTGCCGTCAACGTGCACGTCCGATAGGGCGTCAGGTTCTCGGATGTCAGGTTCAGGTCGGCCGCTGCCGCTCGGCCCAGGCTGCCGCCAAGGGCACCGCCGAGGATGATCGCCACGGCCACTGCCACGACCCTCGCGTCGCGACGCCTCATGGTCCGCTGACCACGACATCGGTCTGTTCGGCAACGGTCACGGCGACCGCCACGGCCAGTGTCACTGTGACCGTGCCACCGCCGCCGGGAATCGTCGCGGTGCCTTCACTCGAGGTGATGCCGTTGTGGACCGCCACGCGCAGGATCCCGCCGGCGCAGGCGGCCGGAAGGATCCCGACCGTGACGGTCGTGACCAATGTCGTGGGTACGGTCTGGACCACCGACAGGCCGGCCGTCGCGCAACGGCCAGCCGCAGTGGTTGCCGCCCCGATCGTGTCGCTGGACAGGGCCAGGGATGTCGCGGCTCCGATCATGGCCGCGGCAATCGTCACGACGGGCAGAACGGAGAGGCTTCGGCGCATCGTTACGAGACGGCCGGGATCCGGGCAGGTCTGCTGCCCGGATCCCGAGTCGCGCTAGCCGCTGATGACCACATTGATGCCGGTGATGGCCGCCGCCGAGACGGCTGTGCCGAACGTGGCCACGATCGTCGTTCCGGACGCAGGCGTCGTGCCCGTGACCTCCCCGAGCGAGGCAGACGCCGCGCCCGACAGGGTGACCTTGTAGGCCTTGCTGTAGCAGGTCGCGGCAAGGCCCGTGATCGTGACGGTCCCGACCGTGTATCCGGGCGCCGTCGCCGAATAGGTCGACGTGTACGTTGCGTTCAGCGCCGTGGCCTGACAGGAGGCGACGGTCGTCGTTCCCGATCCGAGGCTGTCGGTGGTCAGGTTCAGGCTCGCGGCCAGACCGTAGACGACGCTGAAGGTGATGGCGCCGCCGATGATGGCGGTCAGGATCCGTTTCATTGAGCCCTCTCCCGGCAAGCTTCCCCACCCGGCACCCCTGGCCGGAGAAGGGCAGCCGGTCGCGCCTTGATGGCCCACGTGAATTCGCGGGTCGGTCGGCGTCGAACCTCACTAGACTCCACGGATCCGGGTAGTCGCAACGTGACTCTGGTACTGCTCGCGCTGGTACCTTGGTGCCGGGCTGCTCGCAGCGAAACCCCTGGCAACGCCCGGTTGATCCTTCCCTCCGGTCCTGCACCCGGCTATGCTGCCCGGACCGAGAGCGGCAGGCTGCGCACGCGACGGAGAGGGTGATGGCGACGCATACCGACCAGAAGCTCGAGTTGCTCAAGCGCGTTCCCCTCCTATCGGGGCTCGGCCGTCGAGAGATCGAGGAAGTTGGCCGGCTGGCCGAGGAAGTCGACGTCCCGGCCGGTCGCGTCCTGATGCGCGAGGGCGACACGGGTCGAGAGTTCTACGTCCTCGTCGCGGGATCGGTCGGGATCGAGCGGGGCGGCGCGCGCCTCCGGACGATCAACGATGGCGACTTCTTCGGTGAGATCGCCCTCCTGGCCGAGGGACCGCGCACGGCGACGGCGACGACCGAAGCCGACTCGAAATTGCTCGTCCTGGGCCATCGCGAGTTCCATTCGCTCATGGACCGGTTCCCCGCGATCCGGACCTGCGTGTTCGAGGCACTCGCCCAGCGCGTCCGCCACCTTGAGCCCGACGCGGGGCACTAGGCGTCGACGCGTGACCAACGGCACGGCCGGCGGCGAGTCCGCCGACCTTCCGGCCCCCGTCTGGATCGACGCAGGCGCTCTCGGGCTGCGTCTCGTCGCGCCCGGGCGACGGCTCGTCGTCGTCGACCTACGCCCAAGCGGCGCCTACAACGGCTGGCGCCACGCAGACGAGGCCCGGGCCGGCCACATCCCAGGTGCCGCGTCGTTGCCCGTCGCCTGGCTCGCGAGCGCAAACACTTCGGCGCTCCGCCGCGTGCTCACGAGCAAGGGTGTGGTGGCGAACCGCGAGGTCGTCATCTACGGCACGGACGACGGCGAGACGCGCGCCGCGTCCGACGCCCTCGCCGGCCTCGGCCGGTTCCGGATCACGATGCTCACCGGCGGGTTCACGGCGTGGGCCGCCGATCCAGCTCGGCCGGTCGAACGCATGCCCCGCTACGAGCGGCTGGTCAGCGTCGGGTGGCTCGGTGCGCTCCTTGCCGGCGAGCGCCCCGAGGCTGCCCCGGACGGACGATTCCTGCTCTTCCACGTCAACTTCGGAGGCCCGGCCGAGTTCGCGGAGGGCCACATCCCGGGCGCCGCTCATCTGGACACGCTCTGGCTGGAGGATCCTGCCGACTGGAACCGACGGCCGGCCGTCGAACTGGGCGGAGCGTTGCCGGCGCTCGGGATCACCCGCGACACGACGGTGATCGTCTACGGCCGCGACAGCGTCGGCTTGAGGTCCGAGAAGCGGCCCGGTCGGCGTGCAGGCCAGCTCGCGGCGACCCGGGCCCTGCTGATCCTGCGGTACGCCGGGGTCGAGGACGTCCGCCTGCTCGACGGCGGATTCGATCGATGGGTTCGGGCCGGCCACCCGATCGAGACCGGCGTTCGCGAGCCAACCCCGGTCGCGACGTTCGGGGCGCCGATCCCCGGTCGTCCCGACGTTCTTGTCGGAGTCGACGAAGCGAAGGGCCTCCTCGCCGATCCCGAAGGGTCCGTCCTCGTCAGCGTCCGCACGGCCCAGGAGCACACGGGCCGGACCAGCGGCTATCGGACCATCGTCCCGGCCGGCCGGATCCCGGGCGATGTCCGGGTTGCGTGCGGTTCCGACGCCCATCACATGGAGCACTACCGCAATCTCGACAACACGATGCGTGCCTATCCGGAGATCGCTGCCCTGTGGGCGAAGTCCGGCGTGACGCCCGACAAGCGGGTCGCGTTCTACTGCGGCACGGGTTGGCGGGCAAGCGAGGCGTGGTTCGCCGCCGATCTGCAGGGTTGGCAGCGAATTGCGGTGTACGACGGCGGCTGGCTCGAGTGGAGCCGGGATCCGGCGAACCCGATCGAGATCGGCGCGCAGCCGTCGCGCCCGCGGAAGTCTCTAGCCGGGACCGGCCGGCCGGCCGCCGCGACGACGGATTCGGCTCGCGCCGCTCCCTGATCCCGACCCTGCGTGGGGTCGTCGTCAGGAGGCCTGCTGCCGGATCCACGCTTCCACGATCGAGCGCAGCGTCGCCAGCCCGACCGCTCCCTGGCCCAGGGCGACGTCGTGAAATTCCCGGATCTCGAACCGGTCGCCGAGGCCGGCTCGAGCCTGGTCGCGGAGGGCGAGGATCTGGCGCTGGCCGAGCTTGTAGGCGAGCGCCTGGCCGGGCATCGCGAGATAGCGATCGACCTCGTTGGCAATGTTGTTCTCGGCCAGCGCGGTGTGCTCGACCATGAACCGGATCGCCGCGTCGCGGCTCCAGCCAAGGGCGTGCAGCCCGGTGTCCACGACGAGCCGGCAGGCTCGCCACGCATCGAACGACAGGATCCCGAACCGGTCCATCTCGCCGGACAGCAGGCCCATCTCCTCGGACAGGCGCTCGCTGTACAGGCCCCAGCCTTCGACGTAGGCGGTCGGACCGGCGAGGCGCCTGAATGCCGGCAGACCCTCGAGCTCCTGGGCCATCGCGATCTGGAGGTGGTGGCCCGGGACGGCCTCGTGGAACGCGAGCACCTCGGCCTCGTAGCGCGGCCGGGTCGTCGGCTCCGACGTGTTGACGAAGTAGGTCCCCGGCCGGCTGCCGTCGGCCGCTGGCTCACGGTAGTAGGCGATTGTCGAGTGCTTGGCTTCGTGCTCGGCCATCGCCGCGACGAGGCACGTGGTCTGCGGCAGGCGCCCGAACCAGCCGCCGATCGCGGCGTTGGCCCTGGCCAGCGATTCCTCGGCGACAGCGAAGACCTCGGCTGGGGTGCCGAAGTGAAGTGCCGGATCCGCGCGCAGCCGGGCGAGGACTTCCGCCAGGACGGCGGTGCCCAGGACGCTGCCGCCGAGCTCGCGGAATTCGGCGTCGATCCGCTCGGTCTCTTCGAGGCCGATCCCATGGATCTCGAGCGGCGTCAGGCCGAGCGTCGTCTGCGCCCGGACGAGCCGGACGTAGGACTCGTCGCCACCGGGCAGCGCACCCAGACCGGGATTGTCGTCGCCGCGGGCGACCGGCCCGAGCTCGTCGACGAGGAACGCGCGGTAGCGCTCGAGGGCCGGCCGGAACCCGTCGACGATCGCCGCCTCGACGTCGGACGCGTACCGGTCGCGGGTCGTTGCGGGCCAGTCGGTGGGCGCGTTCCGGGCGGGTTCGAGGAGCGGCCACGTCACGACCGGGCGGGCGAGCAGGTCGTCAAGCTCGGCAACGACGCTCCGGACGAGGGCCTGCGGCGCGCCGACGCCGCGGGCAAGCGCCGAACGGGTCGTCTCGATCCGGCGATCGACCCACGGGCCCATCTCGCGCCAGCGGGCAACCAGAGCCGCCCCGTCGGCCATGGACACCACGGGCTGGAACGACGGGATGTTCAGGAACTGGACCTGGGGCCCGTCGAGCGGGTCGACCGCCCACGCCTCGATCCCCGACGCAGCCAGGTCGTTCTCGATGGCGAGGAAGTCGAGCAGGGCTGCGTGGGTCACGCGATCGTCGGCAGGCAGATGGTCTGGATCGATGGCGGCGGCGCGGCCCTGAAGGGACTCGATCCGCTCGCGATCACGTTCAAGGGCGTCGGCGTCGTTCGGCCGGAGCCGTCCGTCGAATCGCCGGTCGCCGAGCGCCGTCGCGGACTCCGGGTGGGCCTCCATCATGCCGTCCCAGGCATCGACGGCCAGCTCGGCGAGTTGGGCGGCCGCGTCTGTGTCGCGATCGCCGTGTATCGGGGTCAATGGATGCACTCGCCGGTGTCGGCCGCCCCGGTCCGGCCGATCCATGGCTGGATCGTGGTCGCGACGCGGGTCGGGCTCAGCGCATAGCCGACGTTCTCGTCGGTCCGCGCCTCGGCGAAGACCACCCCGCCGACGGTGCCGTCGGTCAGGATCAATGGCCCGCCGCTGTCACCCTGCTCGACGACGGCCCGCAGCTCGAGGATCGTCCGGCTCACGCGTCGCTCGCCGTAGATGTCGCGCCCCGTGGCGGCGTATGCGCCCGACACGGCCGCGGGTTCGATCTGAAGGGCGCCGCCGTGCGGAAAGCCGAGGGTCGCTCCCGCCGCGCCGCGGGCCGGGTCGGCGGTCGCGAACCGGAGTGCCGGTGCGTCGAGCTCCGGGACCCACAGCAGGGCGACGTCGAGATCCGGGTCGTCGAACACGACGACGGCTTCGAACGACGGGCCGTCCGACGTGCGCACGCGCACGGTCCGTCCGCCGGCGATGACATGGGCATTGGTCACGACGTAGCCGCGGGCCACCGCGAAGCCGGTTCCGGTTGATTGGAACTGGCAGGTCAAGGCGGAGATCCGGAACGTGCTTGCGCGAGCGGCGGCCGCGATCGCCTGCGCGGCAGGATC
The DNA here is from genome assembly GCA_031365595.1 of Chloroflexota bacterium. Classification (GTDB taxonomy): domain Bacteria; phylum Chloroflexota; class Limnocylindria; order Limnocylindrales; family CSP1-4; genus CF-46. The sequence continues at coordinate 6,721 of JANLYK010000511.1, forward strand.
AGTCGGGCGTTCGACGTCCGGCGCCGGCAGCGGATCGAGACCCACGAACAGATCCGGGATTCCCGTGTCGTTGAGCAGGTCGCCGAGCCCGGCGGCGACCTCGGTCGGCGGCGGCAGGACCGCGCTGATCCCGCGCACGACGAGCGAAGTCTGGGCCTGGACGGCGAGGCTGCGCATCGGGCCGGCAGCGAGGAGACCGCCGATGAGCCAGACGACGAGCAGCGCCTGACCGACCCCCACGAAGCCACCGAGCAGGCGATCGATGCTGCTCAGGACGCCCCCGCCGAGACGAACCGCGATCGTCCGGCCGATGGCCGAGCCGAAGGCTTCGCCGAGCCCGACCATGAATAGCAGCCCGCCGAGGACCGCGATCGCCCGGACGTCCGGCTGGATCGCATCCAGGGGCTCCTTCAGCCACGGCAAGGCGGTGATCGAGACGAGGGCCCCGGCGAGCGCACCGAGCAGCCCGCCGATCTGAGGGAGCGCACCGGAGCCGATGCCGATGAGGACTGCCGCGACGAGGAGGACGAGAACGACGAGATCGAAGAGGTTCACCGCGGCGAAGTATGGGGGAGGCCAGCCGATCGAACCGTCCGGCCCTCGCGAGGCGTCGGTTCAGGCGACCGAGATCTCGATCGGAGGAGCCGTGCTGCCGGGCGATGCGATCCGGTACGTTCCCGGATCCAGCTCGCCGAGGTCGACGATCGTGGCCTTCAGGACGGCGATCTCGATGCACATCGCGTTCGCGTCGCCGCTCCCTTCGAACGGGGTGACCGCGATATCCGTGCCGGACCGCTCGACCTTGACCGAATCCAGGACGTTGCACGGCTCCACGCCGCTGTACCAGGTGACCTTGACGAGGACCCGCCTGCCGTCGACGGAGGCCTGGAGGGTGATCGGCGAGACGGCCCGGAGATCGCGCTGGCCGGGTCGCGCCACGACGCGCGTCGGCTGGCCGGCGCCGGGAGCGACCGGGGGCTGGCGGAGCGGCAGGTCGATGGCGTTGCCCGATCCCGGGTCCCCGCCGGTCCCGCCGCCGGGCTCATTCGCGGCCGGCGGCTGGGTGCCGGATGGCTGATCGCTCGCGGGCGGATCGCCGCCGGAGGTACAGGCGCCGACAGTTAAGCCGGCGGCGAGGGCCAGGATCAGGAGTGGGCGGATCGCCCGATCGGAGGTCGTCATGGCCGGGAGACGACGAGATCCCGGCCGGGGTTCCGCCGGGCGCCGCCGCGCAACCCGCCGGGCGCGCCGTCAGGCGGCGCCGGCTCGCGTGTCGATCCGGGCCGGATGGACGGCTTCCCAGGCGTCGATCGCCGGAACCTTGGCGATCAGATAGCCCATCTCGTCGGTTCCGGCGAGGAGCATCATCCGGGCAAACGGGTCGACCTCGAACGGCAGGTCCTCGTCGCCGGGCAGGTGGATCAGCTGGGCCTCGAGATCGACGGTCAGCTCGGCGGTCGGGTTGGCCGCGACCATCTCGAACAGCTGGCGGTGACGCTCGGCCTCCACGACGATCGGAAGCAGGCCGTTCTTCAAGGCGTTGTTCCGGAAGATGTCGGCAAACGAGGTCGAGAGGATCGCCCGGATGCCCCATGCGGTCAGCGCCCACGGCGCGTGCTCGCGCGATGAGCCGGTCCCGAAGTTGTCGCCGACGAGGAGGATCTTCCGATCGAGCATCGCGACCCGGTCCATCACGAAGAGCGGCTCCTTGAGCCCGCCGTCCTCGTCGTAGCGCCAGTCGCGGAAGAGAGCCTCGCGCAGGCCGTCCTTGTCGGTCACCTTGAGATAGCGGGCCGGCACGATCTGGTCCGTGTCGACATTCTCGGCCGGGAGCGGGATCACGGCGCTCGTGAACGAGCGGAACTTGTCGGCCATGGTCAGCGCCCTCCGACCGCGGCGAGGAGCTCGATCCCGGGCAGGAGGCGCGGATCGCTGACCTCGCCGGCGATCGCCGAGGCCGCGGCGGTCAACGGCGAGGCGAGGAACGTCCGGCCGCCCTTGCCCTGGCGGCCCTCGAAGTTCCGATTCGAGGTGCTGATCGCGTACTGGCCGGGCGACAGCTGGTCGCCGTTCATCGCGATGCACATCGAGCAGCCGGCCTCGCGCCATTCCGCGCAGGCAGCCCGGTAGATGTCATTGAGACCCTCGCGCTCGGCCTCGCGATTCACCTCGTCGGAGCCGGGCACGATCATCATCCGGACGCCGTCCGCAACGTGCCGGTCCTTGAGCACCTCCGCGGCCAGGCGCAGGTCGCTGATCCGGCCGTTCGTGCACGACCCGACGAACACGACGTCGACCTTCTGGCCGAGGATCGCCTGGCCGGGCTCGAGGTCCATGTACTCGAGGGCACGCTCGAGGGCACGTTTTGCCGAGCCGTCGGCGAGGTCGGCCGGGGAGGGGACCCGCGACGTGATCGGGATGCCCATGCCGGGGTTGGTGCCGTAGGTGACCATCGGCTCGAGGGCCGAGGCGTCGATCGCGATCGAGCGGTAGTAGGTGGCGCCGGCATCGGTCGGCAGCGTCCGCCAGCGGGTGACCGCCGCATCCCACGCGGGCCCGGTGGGGGCGTGCCGGCGGCCCTCGATGTAGTCGAACGTCGTGTCGTCCGGGGCGATCAGCCCGGCCCGCGCGCCGCCCTCGATCGACATGTTGCAGATCGTCATCCGC
>JANLYK010000524.1:0-4845 GCA_031365595.1 Chloroflexota bacterium
CGATGCTGCCAGAGCGCGATCGTCTCCCAGCTGGCGGCCACGGAACCGGCGACGCCAAGCGCGGCGAGGACGGCCACCACGATGATCACGATCCGCCCGAACGGCACGGGATCCGGGAGATCGATCGGGGTGACGCTGACCGGTTCGCGCGGCGTGCGATCCCATTGGTCGTATTGCGGACGGCCGCCGCCGCGCGCTCGCTCCGCGCCAGCCTGGGCCTCGCTCAGGCGATCGAGCCAGCCGCGCAGGGTCCCGCCGCCGGCGCCATCGAGCGGCGACGCCGGCGAGAGTCGGCCGGCCAGCCAGAGGTTGGCGAAGAGCACCGCGAGGGCGGCGAGCCCACCGAGCGCGAACAGGCCCGACTGCTGGCCGAGGCGCGTCCAGAAGACCTGATCGAAGCCGATGCTGCGGTACCACAGGGCATCGGTCCACAGCTCGATTCCGACCGCGAACAGCAGGAAGATCGCGACCACGACCGCGACGATCACGACGGTCGAGAGGCGGGCGCGCAGCGATGGGCCTCCATCGCGCGGGCCACCGACGGCGGTCCGACCGGCCGGCTCGCGCGGGGGCCGGGCACTTCGTCGCGCCCCACCGCGACGTCCGGCGCCCGGCCGGCGGGCGTTCAAGGGAAGCGGTGCATCGGGATCGACCTCGGCGGTCGGTTCGTCGGCGGGGTCCCGATCGGCGTCGTGGTCGTCGGATTCGGGATCGTCGTCATCCGAGGCGTCCGCGGCGGTGTCGGGGCTGGCGGACGGATTGGGCTTGTCCGCGTCGGGAACCGGGCGACCACTCGCCTCGGCTTGCCGTCGCCGCAGCTCCTTCATGAATTCGTCGAACAGGTCTCCCACGCTCAGCGAGTCTAGCCTACGGTCGGCCCAGACCCTCGAGCGTCCGGCGGAACGCGGCGAGGACCGTCTCGTTGAGCTCGTTGGGACGCATCGCGGCGGCCCGCATCGGCTCCCACTTGAAGGCGGCCCGGATCGCGGCCGGGACCCGCCACGGGCGCGTCGGGTCGTCGGCAGGCACGACCGTCGCGATCCTGATGGAGAGCCGTCCCGCGTCCTCGAGGATCAGTCCACTCAGGGCGCCTGCGAGCGATGGGCCGAGCCGGACGAGAGGCGGCTCCGGGCGTGGCCCACCGGCCGGGGCCAGGTCGACGAACGACACCACGCCCTCGTCATCGGTCACCCATACGATTGCCAGCCACCAGCCGTCGTCGGTGGTCGGCTGGCTCATCCCGAGGCGGAGGTTGCGGCCATGCGCCTCGATCGCCTGCTCGCGCAGGAACGAGGGGCCGGGGGACGGAAGGCGATCGGGCACCGCGGAACGATAGCCGAGTGTCGGGCAGTGGCCAGGTCGCGGCAGCGGCCTGATGTCCTCAGCGGATCAGATCGTGATGAACGAGCGCGATCCAATGCCCCGATCGATCGAATCCGTTCGAACGGGAGATTCGGCCGCGCTCATTCGTGCCGAATTGATCCATGTCGAACATCACGGGCCGGTGGCCGAGCGCTTGCGTCGGCTGGTCCGGTCCGGCGGGCCGCGGTCAGGCGGGCGGAACCTCGTCGGACTCGGGGTGCACGTCGATCGGCTCGCTCGCGTCGGCGGACGCGGACTCGACCTCGGCGTTCCCCGGCGCAGGCGTCGCGTCGACGGCGTCGTGGACCGGAGCGGCCAGCGACTCGAGCGAGAGGCCCTCCTCGACGGCGGCGTCCGCGGCGAGCGCCTCGGCCTCGGCCTGGGCATTCGTCAGCTGGGCCTCGATCTCGAGCCGGAGCATCTCGCGCCGGACGTCGCCCGTCGGCGGTTCCAGCGAGCCGGGCGAGGCCGCGGCAGTCGCGTCACCGCCCTCGTAATCGCCGCTGATCCACGACAGGAGGCGGCCACGCGGTTTCGTCTTCGCGGCTCGGGCACTGCGCAGGATCGCCTCGGCGTCGATCGCGGTCAGCCCGGGGACGGACGAATCGCCGTCACCGAGGAGCGTCGCCCCGCACGACGGGCACGTGACCTCGTGGTCGGACGGCAGTTCGGCGGAGCACCAGTTGCAGCGTGGGGCGGGCGTGGACGCCCCGGTTGTCGCGTCGTCCAGCATGGCGCCACTCTACCCGTTCGGCACCACGTGCGAACCACCCGATTCGGCTATGCCCGACCCCCACCCGTTCGGCGCACGCCGGACCCGGTCACTCCCACTCGATGGTCGCCGGCGGCTTCGACGAAATGTCGTAGACGACGCGATTGACGCCCGGGACCTCGTTGACGATCCGGCTCGAGATCTTGCCGAGCACGTCGTAGGGCAGCTTGGCCCAGTCGGCGGTCATCCCGTCCTCGGACGTGACGGCCCGGATCGCGACCACGTTGGCGTACGTCCGGCCGTCGCCCTGGACCCCGACCGAGCGGACCGGCGTCAGGATCGCGAACGACTGCCACAGCGATCGGTACAGCCCGGCGGCCTTGATCTCGTCGATCACGATCCAGTCGGCGTCGCGCAGGGTGTCGAGCCGTTCGGCGGTGACCTCACCGAGGATCCGGATTGCGAGACCTGGGCCCGGGAACGGCTGGCGGAGAACCATCGCCTCGGGCAGGCCCATCTCCAACCCGACCGCCCGGACCTCGTCCTTGAACAGGTAGCGAAGGGGCTCGATGAGCTGGAACGATAGGTCCGCCGGCAGCCCGCCGACGTTGTGGTGCGTCTTGATCTTCTGGGCCGCCTTCGACTCGGAGGTGGCGCTCTCGATCACGTCGGGATAGAGCGTGCCCTGGGTCAGGAAGTCGATCCGCCCATCGCCCTTGATCCGGTCTGCCTCCTCCTCGAAGACCCGGATGAACTCGTCGCCGATGATCTTGCGCTTCTGCTCGGGATCCTCGACGCCGGCCAGCCGGGCGAGGAACCGCTGGCGGGCATCGACCATGACGAGCTTCATCCCGAGGTCGCGTTCGAACGTGACCCGGAGCAGCTCCGATTCCTTCTTGCGCATCAGGCCGTGGTCGACGTAGATGCAGGTCAGCCGATCGCCGACCGCCCGATGGACGAGGGCTGCGGCCACCGCCGAATCCACGCCGCCCGACAGGGCGCAGATCACGAGGCCCTCGGAGCCGGTCGCGGCGGCGTGGGCGTTCACCCGCTCGCGGATCCCGGCGACGGTCTGGTCGATGAAGTTGGCCGGCGTCCAGGTCGGCGAGGCGCCAGCGATCCCGACGACGAAGTTGCGCAGGACGTCCCGGCCCTTCGGCGTGTGGACGACCTCGGGATGAAACTGGATGCCGTACAGGTTGCGGGCCGGCGACTGGAGGCCGGCGAAGGCGGTCGAATCGGTCTGGGCGGTCGAGGCGAAGCCTTCCGGCAGCCGGGTGATCGAGTCGCCGTGGCTCATCCAGACCGGCTGGTCGCGCTCGAGACCGTCGAACAGGCCGCCACTGTCCGTGATCGTGACCGACGCCGGCCCGTACTCGCGCTTGGACGTCGGCAGGACGTCGCCGCCGAGCTCCAGAGCCATGAGCTGGGCGCCGTAACAGATGCCCAGGACCGGGATGCGACCGGACCAGACCGCGGCGTCGGGCTTCGGCGCGCCCTCGTCGTAGACCGACATCGGCCCGCCCGACAGGATGATCGCCTTGGGGTTGCGCCGCTCGATCTCGGCCCATGGCGTGTCGTGCGGGAGCAGCTCCGAGTAGACGTTCAGCTCGCGGACGCGGCGGGCGATCAGCTGGGCGAACTGGCTGCCGAAGTCGAGGACGATGACCGAGTCGGGCTCGGCCGCGTCGGGTCGGTCGTCCTCGGAGCGGGTCGGGGCGGGCGCGTTGAGCGCCGTCTCGAGATAGGCTTCGACCTCGGCGTCGTCGGGGGCGAGGACGCGGTGTCCGGCGTTGGCGGCCTCGCCATGGACCGTCTTGCCGCGCTGCGGCTGGCCGGCCGCGTCGGGGTCAGCCACGCGGCTCGTCTCCGTCGTCGATGGATCCTGGTCCGCCTCGGCCACGCCGTCCGCCAATGTCACCCTCCGCCGCTGTCCGCTGTGGGTCAAGTCTAGCGCTGCCCGGCGGCTCGATCGAGCGAGGGCCGAGCGGCGGTCGGTCGCCGATCAGTCGCGGTTGCGCATCGCCTCGGCGGCCATGTCGACGTAGGCGAGGAGGCGCTCGGCCACGGGCTTCGGCGCGTCGGACGCGGCGATCGCCGCGTGCATCAGGCGCAGCCATGCCTCGCGCTCGGCGGGCCCGATCGCGAACGGCATGTGACGCATTCGCAGGCGCGGGTGGCCGCGCTCGGCGTCGTACGTGCGCGGGCCGCCCCAGTATTGGGCGAAGAACAGGGTCAGCCGATGGCGGGCGCCGTCGAGATCGTCCGTCGGATAGAGCGGACCGAGCACGGGATCGGTCGCGACCGCATCGTAGAACCGCCCGATGAGCCGCTCGAAGAACGGCATCCCACCGGCCGCGTCGTACAGGGTCAGCTCGTCGATCACGAGCCCGAGTCTACGTGGCCGACCCCGTCCTGGAGCCGCGGTCCGCGGACCCGGTGGCCAGGAGAATGCGCCACGCGAATCGAAACGACCGTGCCGCGTGAGCGGTCGGTCGTTCCGGGAAGCGGCGTATTCGATTGTTCTTCAGTTGTCGGACGCGTCTTCGATTGTTCTTCGGTTGTCTGGCAGGCGCCTGAGAGGAAGGTCAGGCGACCGCGGAGAGGTGGGTCGGAATGCGCCAGCCCAACTCCGGGGCGACCGCCCGATCGGCGGTCTCTCCGTGTTGCATGGCCCACGCGGCGAAGAAGGCGGTGCGGCGCTTGGAGACGATTCGGGCGTCCTTGCAGGGACATCCCTCGACCAGGCATCCACGACGGCCTCGGTCGAC
>JANLYK010000552.1:0-2166 GCA_031365595.1 Chloroflexota bacterium
CCGGGCCAGAAGTTCCACGTCCTCGGCGGCGGCGTGTCGCGGATCGGCGGCCGGTCGTTTCCGCTCCGGCATCCGCACCTCGCCCTCGTGCTCGGCCTGCTCGTCACGGCGCCCGAGCACGAACGCGAGCACGAGGTCCGCTTCGTCCTCCTCGATCCCGACGGCGGCGAGGTCGCCGGCGCCACGGGGAGTCTCGTCGCGCGCGGCGGTCACGACGGTCGCGACACGGTCCTGACCTTCTCGATCGATCTGTGGAACCTGACCTTCGCTGCGCCCGGCGACCACTCGTTCCGGATCCTTGTCAACGGCTCGGAGCGGAAGCGTCTGCCGCTCGTCGTCTCCGGACCGGATGCCTGAGCGCGACACCGGCTCGCGGTCCGACCTCGACCGGCGGGGCCCTGCCCGGCACGAGCTTCCAGCCGTCGACGAGGCGGGGCTGTACGCGGGCCGCCAGGCCGATCGGCTCGTGGCCGCGGCCGAGGCCGCCGGCGAGGCGCGCTGGCTTCGCTACTTCGAGGCGATGCCCGATCGCCTGCGCGACGACGAACCCCGATCCCTGCGCCAGGTCGCGCTCCGGGCCCGGGCGGCGTACGGCCCGAAGGATTCGGTCCGTGACGCCCTTCCGCCGGACGTCACCGAGCCCTTCCTCGAATCGATCGATCGTCTGCTCAAGCAGCTCAACCGACGCGACACCGGCGCTGCCTGAGCACGGTTCGAGGAAGGCGGCTACCCTCCGTCGATGACCGTGATCGAAGGGACGACCATCCCCGACGATGATGTCGCGCGTTTGGCCGCCGTCGCCCGATACGCCATCCTCGACACGCCGCCGGACGGCGCGTTCGACCGGATCACCTCACTCGCGGCCCGGGTGTTCAACGTCCCGATTGCGATCGTGAGCGTCGTCGACCACGACCGGACCTGGTTCAAATCCCATCACGGCCTCGACCTCGCCCAGATCGACCGCGCGCCCGGTCTGTGCGCCTCGGCGATCCTCCAGCAGGAGCCCTGGATCATCAATGACGCCCCGCATGATCCGCGGGCCCTCGCCAACCCGCTCGTGGCCGGCGAGTTCGGGCTGAAGTTCTACGCCGGCGTGCCCCTGGCTCTGGCCGGCGGCCACAACATGGGCACGCTGTGCATCCTCGACTTCGAGCCGCGGGAGCTGTCGGCCGACGAAACGTCCTCGCTCCAGGACCTCGCCGAGATGGTCACGAGCGAACTTGAGCTCCGACTGGCGAGCCGTGAGGCCCTCAAGGCCGCCACCGAGCGCGAGCGGGTCAAGGATGCCTTCGTCGGAATGCTCTCGCACGAGATCCGGACGCCGGTCACGACGATCTACGCGGCGGCCCGGGTGCTGGCGTCGTCCGAGGCGGTGCAGTCGGATCCCCGGGCTCGCGACCTCTTCCCGGACATCGTGTCGGAGTCCGAACGCCTGCTCCGCCTGATCGAGGACCTGCTCGTGCTCACGAAGGTCGAGCAGGGCGTTCTCGAGTCGGAGTCCGAACCGGTCCTTCTCCAACGCGTCGTCGAACGAGCCGTGGCGCATTCCAATCGGCGTCACGGAGAGCGGATCATCGAGGTCGGAATGCCGGCCGACCTCCCTCCCGCGGCCGGCGACGAGACGTTCGTCGAGCAGGTCGTCAACAATCTCCTGTCGAACGCCCTGAAGTACAGCCCGCAGGACGCCGTGGTGTCAGTCGGCGCCAGCGTCGTCGGCGACCGCGTCGAGGTGAGCGTCGGCGATCGAGGGATCGGCATGGCCGTCGAGGATCGGGAGCGCGTGTTCGACCTGCTGGCCCGGACGCGCGAGGCCGAGAACTACGCTGCCGGCGCCGGCATTGGGCTGTACGTGTGCCGCCGGCTCATGCAGTCGATGGGCGGCGGCATCCGGGCGACGGGTCAGGCGAACGGCCGGGGCTCGGTGTTCACGTTCACGCTTCCGATCGCGGTCGAATAGGGTCCGACGGGCCAGTCGCGGGACCCGGCTAGACGCCGAGCTCGTCCGGGGTGAAAGCCTCGAGCAGGAACGACGACGGCGCCAGCGGGTCGTACATGAGCGTGAGCAAGCGCCGGGCGCGGGTCCACGCGACGTACGCCAGGCGGCGTTCCTCCTCGAGGGCGCGGGCCGGGTCGGGCGCGTCCGCGAGCGAGCGGGCGCTCGGGAAG
>JANLYK010000567.1:0-1752 GCA_031365595.1 Chloroflexota bacterium
GAAGGAGCCGCGTCCGGGTGATCGTCTGGGCATCGACAACGACACCGGCCCTGTCCGCCAGGGCCGCGAGCACCTCGTCGGGCCGGCCCGACCCGAGCTCGGGCAGGATCCGGGTCCGGAACCGGATGGCAGCGACGCGACCGTCGGCCTCGACCGACACGTCGGCAAGCAGCGGACGGAGGTCGTAGCGCTTCTCCTCGCCGCCCTTGGCCCGGACGCGCGGCAGCTCCCGTGCCGCGAGGAGCGCCAGTGCAGCCGACCGGAGTCGCTCGAGGTCTGCCGCGTCCGGCCGGGAGCCGAGCTCCGCGCGCCAGTCCGCTGCGGCCACCCGGCCGGCGAGCGGCGGAGCCCCGAGCCAGACGTTCTCCACCGCCACCCAGCGGTGAGCGACCGGCAGCCGAGTCTCGAGCGCCTCGCGCACCTGCCAGACCAGTCGCGGCTCGAGCAGGAACACATCGGCCAGCTCGGCGTTGCCGCGAATCGCGGCCGGGAGCGGGGCCCCGAAGGCGATCCGGGCTCGGCCCGCTCCCCCGGGCTCGAGGCCGGCCACCGGCAACCCTGACGTCTCGAGAGACTCCTGCCACGCATCGAGCGCGGCTCGACCGACCTGCTCGGCCCGAACCGGCTCGCGCGCAAACGTGAGTCGCCAGCGTTGACGCGCCTCCGCGGGCGGCGGCGAGGGGTCGGGAGGGCGGTCCACGTCTGCTAGTCTGCCCGAGCGATGCAGGACCGGGTGATCACGCCGACGGCGCACGGGCGGACGGCGTTCGGTCCGCTCAGTCCGCGGGTCGCCCTCGTGATCGTTTCGGCGGTCATCATCGGGATCGTCCTGTACGCGGGCCGTTCCTCGCTCGGCCCGTTCATCGTCGGGCTCGTCCTCGCCTACCTCCTCGACATCCCGGTCGAGCGCCTGTCCAGGACGGGCCTGCCGCGCTGGGTATCGGTCCTGATCGTGTACGTGGTCGCGGCGGTCGCGATCTACCAGGGCCTGCGGGTCATGCTCCGTCCGCTCGCCGACGAGATCTCGACGTTCATCACCGAATTCCCGCGCTTCTCGAGCCAGCTCGCGGACCAGTACGCCCACCTCGACCTGCCGCCCGCAATCCGGGGCGCGATCGATGCCGGCCTGAAGGACCTCGGAAGCGGCCTCGGCGCGATCGACCCGACGACGCTCCTCCCGGTCGTGACGGTCGCGGCCGGCCTCCTTGGGACGATCATCGCCTACATCATCGTCCCGGTCTGGGCGTTCTACCTGATCAAGGACCGGCCTGCGCTCGTGGCCGCCGCCGAGCGCTCACTGCCCGCCGAGTGGCGAGCGGACGTTCGCGCGGTCAGTGCCCTGACTCTGCGCATCTTCGGCCAGTGGCTGCGCGGCCAGCTCTTCCTCGGGGTCACGGTCGGGGTCGCCACGTTCATCGGCTTGACGATCCTGAGCGTCACGGTCGACCCCGTCTTCGGGCGGTTCGCGATCTTCCTGTCGGTCATCGCCGGCATCTTCGAGCTGCTGCCGATCATCGGCCCCATCCTGTCTGCGATCCCGGCGATCCTGCTGGCTCTCACGGCCGGACCACAGGCGGCCCTTGCCGCGCTCGTCCTGTACCTGATCGTCCAGCAGGTCGAGAACAACGTCCTCGTGCCGAAGATCCAGGGCGACGCCGTGGAGCTCCACCCGACGATCGTGATGGTCGCCCTCGTCGTCGGTGGCTCGATCGGCGGCCTGCTCGGGGCGATCCTCGCTCTCCCGATCGCGGC
>JANLYK010000608.1:0-3146 GCA_031365595.1 Chloroflexota bacterium
CCCGGGTCTTCCCGCTCGCCCGCACGTACGTCGCCCGCAAGATCGCCAGCGGCCACTCCTGGAAGGACGCCATCCGATCGCTCAAGCGGCACCTCGCCCGCGTGGTCTTCCGCCTGCTCGTCGAGGGAGCCTCTCGACCGCTCGTGGCGACGACTTGACAGATAGGAGCTTGACGATCTGGCCAGGTTCCGACTCGCTACGGCCCGCACGCGTGCGCGCCGTTGACCGTGCCGCGGCAGAGGCTCATGCTCGGGCAATGACTCGCAATCGTGTTATCGCCGTCGCGGCGGCACTCATCATCGCGCTTCTCGCGCTGAGTCTCGTCATGAGCGTCATCGGCATGAACCTGGACGTGCCGCAGTGACGCACCGGCGCCCAGGCATGGCCTGGCCCCGACGTCGCCGCCGGGGCCGGATTCATGGTGGGGTCGAGGGCCGACGCGGTCGGTCCACCGGAGCTACAGCGCCTTGACCGCCGCGGTCAAGGCCGCCAGGCCGTCCTTCGCGTCGGCGAAGAGCATGCCCGTCTTCTCGTTCGTGTACAGCTCGTTGTCGATGCCGGCGTAGCCCTTGCCCATCGAGCGCTTGATCACGACGATCGACTTCGCCTGGTCGACGTCGAGGATCGGCATCCCCGACACCGGCGAGCCCGGGCGGCGTGCCGCCGGGTTCGTGACGTCGTTCGCGCCGATCACGAGCGCCACGTCGCAGCGCGCGAACTCGGGGTTGATGTCCTCCATCTCCTTGAGCTGGGGATAGGGGACGTTCGCCTCGGCGAGCAGGACGTTCATGTGGCCCGGCATCCGGCCGGCGACCGGGTGGATCGCGTACTTCACGTCGACGCCGCGCTCCTCGAGGAGCTCGGCCAGTTCGCGGACCGCATGCTGGGCCTGCGCGACCGCCAGGCCGTAGCCCGGGACCACGATGACGTGCTGGGCGTAGGCGAGCTGGATCGCGACGTCGTCCGCGCCGATGCTCCGGACCGAGCCGCCGGGCCCGGCCACGGCGCCCGCCGCATCGTCCCCGCCGCCGAAGCCGCCGATCATGATGTTCAGGACCGAGCGGTTCATCGCGTCGGCCATGAGCTTGGTCAGGATCGCGCCAGATGCGCCGACCAGGGCGCCGGCGATGATCAGGACCGGGTTGTTGATCACGAAGCCGGCCATCGCGACGGCCGTGCCCGTGAACGAGTTCAGGAGCGAGATCACGACCGGCATGTCGGCCCCGCCGATCGGCAGGGTCATCGTGACCCCGAAGATCAGGGCTGCCGCGAGGATCACGACCATGACCGCCAGGTTCGGCGTTCCCGTCGCGAACAGGAACAGCGCACCGACCACCGTGACGGCGGCGAGGGCGAGGGTGACCAGCTGGCCGCCCGGGACGATGATCGGCTTGCCCGGGATCAGGCCCTGGAGCTTGCCCGAGGCGATGATCGAGCCGGTGAAGGTGATCGAACCGATGATGATGTCGAGGACGATGAAGATGTGCTCGTCGATCCGGACCGAGCTGCCTGCGGCCAGGCCGAGGTAGTCGTCGATCGCGATCAGGGCCGCGGCCCCGCCGCCGACGGCGTTGAACAGCGACACCAGCTGGGGCATCGCGGTCATCTTCACGGTCCGCGCGGTGTACAGGCCGAGCCCGCCGCCGAGGGCGATGCCGACGACGATGATCAGCCAGGGGATCGCGACGAAGCCGTTGCCCGACGTCTGGCGAACGAGGATCAGGACCGCGGTGGCGACGATCGCGATCGTCATCCCGCCGGCCGACACGAGGTTGCCGTTGCGGGCGGTGGCGGGCGAGTTCATCCGTCCCAGGCCGATGACGAACGCGACGGCGCCTAGGAGCCAGGCGATCCGGACGAGGATCTCGACGAGATCGAGGGTGATCACGAGCCGGCCCCCGCGTCATCGGTCGAGGGCTTGGCGACCACGACCTTCTTGCGGAACATCTGGAGCATCCGATCAGTGACCACGTAGCCCCCGACGACGTTCATCGTGGCGAAGGCCACGGCCACGAGCGACAGAAGCTGGCTGACCGGCTCTGTCGCGTCGAGCGCGATGAGCATCGCCCCGACGAGGACGATTCCGTGGATCGAGTTGGCGCCCGACATCAGCGGGGTGTGGAGCGTGGCGGGCACCTTGCTGATGACCGCGATCCCGACGAGGATCGCGAGCGTGAACACGGTCAGCTGGGTGAGCAGGTCGTTGAGCTCTGCGGCGGTCATGCCTGGCCTCCGGCGGGGGTCGAGGGGGTCGAGGGCGCCGGGGCCGCTGGGGGCGTTGCGGGCGCGGCGGCAGGCGTCGCGGCCGGAGCCGGATCGAGCAGCTTCTTCACCGCGTCGGACACGACCTCGCCGTCCTTCGTGATCACGGTCGCCTTGGTGACCTCGTCCTCGAAGTCGAGGTTGAGGTTGCCGTCCTTGACCATTCCGAGCAGGAGCGCCGAGATGTTCCGGGCGTAGAACGCCGAGGCGCCGGCCGGCATCGTCGCCGGCAGGTTGTCGGGCGAGATGATGGTGACGCCGTTGGATGTCGTGATCGTCTGGCCGGCCTGCGACAGCTCGCAGTTGCCGCCGAGGGCGGACGCGGCCATGTCGACGATCACCGAGCCCGGCTTCATCCGGTTGACCGCGTCGGCGGTCACGAGGACCGGCGGCTTGCGCCCCGGGACCTGCGCGGTCGTGATCACGATGTCCATGCCGCCGATCACCTCGTTCAGCTCGGCCTGCTGAGCGGCCCGCTCCTCGGCGGTCAGCTCGCGGGCGTAGCCGCCGGAGCCGGTCGCGTCGATCGTCGTCTTGAGCTTCACGAACCCGGCGCCCAGGCTCTCGGCCTGCTCGCGGGTCTCGGGCCGGACGTCGTAGGCCTTGACGACCGCGCCGAGGCGACGGGCCGTCCCGATCGCCTGGAGGCCGGCCACGCCGATCCCGAGAATCAGGACGTTGGCCGGCTTGGCCGTTCCGGCCGCTGTGGTGAGCAACGGGAAGTAGCGGCCGTACTCATTGGCCGCGATCAGGACCGCCTTGTACCCGCCGACGTTGGCCTGCGAGCTGAGGGCATCCATCGTCTGGGCGCGGCTGAGCGTCCGCGGGATCGCGTCGAGGCTGATCGCCGTGACCCCCTGCTTCGCCAGCGCCGCCGCGGTCTG
>JANLYK010000615.1:0-1514 GCA_031365595.1 Chloroflexota bacterium
CAGACCGCGCACAGCTCCTGGGTCAGGATCAGGTCGGCGCCGGCGGCCTCGAGCGCGTCCTCGTCGAGGTGGTAGATCGCCGATCCACCATGCACCGCGTCTCCCACCCGACGGTGGATCTCGCGGCTCGAGGCTCCCACAAGGTCCAGCGCATTGCTCGTCATGACCGGCAGGCCGACGACCTCGGGCGGCCAGTCGCACTCGTGGGTCACGCCGACGAGCTCGTCACGCAGCCCGAGGGCGCACACGATCTCGGTCGCGGACGGGAGCAGGGACACGATCCTCATCAGGATCGAGTGTAGGGCGGACGGGCGCTCCGCTCAGTCGCGGACCGGTTCGCTCGTCACGTGGCTGGCTTCGCCTCGTCGACCGCGGTCCGGGCGGCCGCCTTGTCGGTGTACCAGACCACGTCGATCTTGGCGTAGTTCGACCACTCGGCCGGCAGCGACTCCTCGGGGAAGATCGCGTTCACCGGGCACTCCGGCTCGCAGGCGCCGCAGTCGATGCACTCATCCGGGTCGATGTACAGCTTCCGGTCCGAGCCTTCCTCGTAATGGATGCAGTCCACCGGGCAGACCGACACGCACGACACGTCGAGGACGTCGATGCACGGCTCGGCGATCACATAGGTCATGGGGTTGGTTCTCCTCGACCCGCTCGGAAATTCGTCGATTCGCCGTGTGCGGCGGGCCTGAATCCTAGCACCGTTGCGAGCGCGTTCAGCCGTTCGTCGGCGCGATCCGCAGCGCGCCTCGCATGCCCTTCGCCCAATGGCCCGGAATGTGGCACCCGAAGACGAGCCCACGGACCGCCGCCGGGTCCAACGGAACGGTCCAAGCGACATCCACCCGCTGCCCAGACGGGACCACCACCCGCACCCCGGTTCGGCCAGGGTTCACGGTGACGACCGGCGTCGGGCCGGGCGGCGGATCGGCGGCCGCGCCCTCGGCCGCCTCCCAGGCGTCCTGGACGGCCTGATCCCCGATCACGAGCTCGTGGACCTCGAGGCCGCCGTTGACGACGTGGAGGAGGACCGTCTCGCCGGGCACGACATCGACCGGATCGGGCAGGAAGACCCAGTCCTTGAGCACGACGTTAACCTCGCGCGGCGCGCTCGACGAGCCGGCCACGATCGACGGGGTCGCCGGCGCTGGCCCGGCATCGCACGCGGCAGCGCCGAGGCCGAGGCAGACCAGTCCGACGAGGATCGAGGCGAGCCGCATCGGATCAGTCTAGGAGGCGTCGGCGCGGCCAAGAGGCGTCGGCGCGGCCAACCCGTGCTCCGGACCGCGCCCGCTCCGCGCGACGCGCCTCAACCGGTCTGATCGCGTCCAGATACGTCCGTGACACCGGACCTGGGTGCGTGACGGGCCGACGGCGTCCTCTGAATCGAGCGAGAGCCCCGCTACGCTGGTGGTGTTCAGACATCAGCAGCAGGAGGCTCTCGATGGCGAAGTCTACGCGCAGCCGCTCGCCCCGGCGGCGGCTGGGCCTCGACGGGCAGGTCCGGATCG
>JANLYK010000294.1:0-1909 GCA_031365595.1 Chloroflexota bacterium
GAAGTGGCGTTTGATGGGCGCCAGTTCCACGCCACGCGGCTGATGAACTCGCCCCAGTCGATCTCGCGGCCACGGGTCCCGATCATGATCGGCGGCGGCGGCGAGAAGAAGACGCTTCGCCTTGTCGCGCAGTACGCCGACGCCACCAACGTCTTCGGCGGCCCGGTCCAGATCCACCACAAGTACGAAGTGATCCGCGAGCACTGCGCGGCGATCGGGCGCGATCCCGACGAGATTGAGCGCTCGACGCTCCAGACGGTGAACCTCGGGAAGGAGTCGCCGAGCCAGATCGTCGACCGCTTCGGCGAGCTGTCCGATGCCGGCGCCCAGCACGTGATCTTCAGCGTCGTCGGGGTGTCGGACCCGGCGCACCTCGAGACGATCGGCCGCGAGATCGTGCCCCAGGTTCGCGACCTGTAGCTCGGCCCTGCCCGGGGGTTGGGGCCCGCGACACATGGCCAGATCACCATCCCTGGAACGTTGGGCCCGAATTCGGCGACACGCCCGCCGCCCCGGGCTCCGATTCGTGCGTGACGGGGCGGTCCCGGGGAAGAACCGGCCCTCCTGGGGCCTGACCACCGTGCCCAACGTTCCACGGGTGCACGTTTGGCCATCTTCAACGCCCCCGCGGGCTCCGGGCCAGGCCCGCGTTCATGAGTGGCGGCGGCCCTCGAGGAACCACGTCCGGCGACGGCCGACACCCTTGATTTCGATCTCACCGCGCTCCTCGAGCTCATACGCCGCGCGGAGATGCTCGAACGTCGCGACCGTGACCTGGATCCGGCCGGGCACGCCGTGCGATTCCATCCGACTGGCCGTGTTCACAGTCTCGCCCCACAGGTCGTAGGTGAACTTGTGGCGACCGATCACGCCGGCCACGACCGGACCGCTGGCCAGCCCGATCCGGATCGACAGGTCCAGCTCGAGCGATGCGCACAACGCGGCGAACGCCGCCCGCATGTCGAGGGCCATGTCGGCCATCGCCTCGGCATGGTCGGGCCGGGCGACGGGCAACCCCGACGCGGCCATGTACGCATCGCCGGCGGTCTTGATCTTCTCGACGCCGTGCCGCTCGGCGAGGGCGTCGAACGCGCTGAAGACCTGGTCGAGGACGCCGACGACCCGCTCCGGCGCGGTGTGCTCGGCGAACGGGGTGAAGTCGACGATGTCGGCGAACAGGACGGTCACCTGCTCATGGGCTTCGGCGATGACCCCCGGGTTGCGTTTCAGGCGCTCGGCGATGGACGGCGGCAGGACGTTGAGGAGCAGGCCCTCGGAGCGGGCGAACGCCTCGTCGCGGGCGCGGACGGCGTACTGGAGGAGGAGATACGCGGTCAGCGATACGCCGGTCACGTTCAGGACGAAGAACGCGGTGCGGACGCCGTCGGGGATCGCCGCGGGAGTCCGCGAAACGGTCGGATCGAGCAGGCCGGACAGGACCGTCAGGCCGCAGAACGCGACAAACCACGGGATCGACTCGGCGGCGGTGAAGAAGAAGAGGGTGCCGATTGCGGCGACGAGCGCCCACAGGCTCACCGCGCTCGACGCGACATACCCGCCGAGTGTCCATTGGAGAAGGAACGGCAGCGTCGTCATCATCGCCGCCTGGCTCGATCGGAAGAAGCCGTAGTTCTTCGTCCGCGCGAAGACCGCGATGCTGGCCACTGACGCGATCTGGTACAGAAACGGGATCACTGCCGCCTGCGCCAGACCGAGAATCCAGTAGGTGCCGACCCACAGGACCGCGAGGGCGGTCACGCAGGCCGCAGCCAGGGTGAGGGTCGCCTTCTGGGCGCGAACCTGATCGGACTCGTGCTCGACGACGCCGACGAGTGCGAGCCGGCGGAGCGCGGACGCGGGCATGAACCGAGGTGCCATGGCGTGCAGTATGCGGGTCGCAATCCGGTCC
>JANLYK010000158.1:0-2835 GCA_031365595.1 Chloroflexota bacterium
CGACTTCATCGTCCCTGACATAAGCGTGCCGGTCCGCGAGCAGCGTGGCGCGATCGTGGAAGTCAACGCGGCACCAGGCTTCCGGATGCACACCCACCCGACCGTCGGCGAGCCGCAGTACGTCGCGAAGCCCGTGATCGACCTGCTTTTCGCCGCCGGGTCAGACGCGCGCATCCCGATTGTCGGGGTGACCGGCACCAACGGCAAGACGACGACCGTGCGCATGATCGGCCACATCCTGAAGCTGATGGGCCGGCGGGTCGGCATGACCACGACGGACGGCATCGTCGTTGACGGCCGGCTGATCCGGAAGGGCGACATGTCGGGCCCCAAGAGCGCGCAGATGATCCTCCAGAACCCGTCGGTCGACACCGCTGTTTTCGAGGTCGCGCGCGGCGGCATCCTGCGCGAGGGCCTCGGCTACGACCGCAACGACGTCGCGGTCGTCACGAACGTCACCGGTGACCACCTCGGAATCGGCGGGATCGATTCGATCGGACAGCTGGCCAACGTCAAGGGCGTCGTCGTCGAGGCCGTGCCGCGCTCGGGGACCGCGGTCCTCAATGCCGACGACGGTCATGTCTACCGGATGGCCCGCCACTGTTCCGGCAAGGTCGTCCTGTTCAGCATGGCGACCCAGAAGGGCGAGGACGGCTACGACCGGGTCGACGGCCACACCTCGCGGGGGAACGCCGCGTTCGTCCTGAAGTCCGGTGCGGAGGGCGAGCTCATCGTCCTGCGCCACGGGCCGCGCACGATGCCGGTCCTCTACACCCACCTGATCCCGGCCACGTTCGGCGGCAAGGCCCGGATGAACGTGGCGAACGCCCTGGCCGCCGCCGCCGCCGCGTGGGCCGCCGGCGCCCATCTCCACGACATCCGCCAGGGCCTGCGGACGTTCTCGACGTCGTTCTTCCAGGCGCCCGGCCGGCTGAACCTGCTCGACGTCGGCGGGATCCGGGTCGTGATCGACTACTGCCACAACGTCGACGGGATGCGCCAGCTCGCGGACTTCGTCGAGCGGATGATGACCGAGCCGCAATCCAAGGCGGGCCGGATCGGGCCGAGCTCCAACGGCCACACCCGGAGCGGCCGGGCGATCGGCGTGATCGGGATTCCGGGCGACCGGCGCGACGAGGACCAGCGCGAGTACGGCTCGATCGCCGCGCGCGCCTTCGACGAGATCATCGTCCGCGAGGACAAGAACCTGCGCGGGCGGGCCCCAGGCGTCTCGGCCGCGAATGTCATCGAGGGAGTCCGGGCGGCGCGGACGGCCGGCGCGCGGGTCCTCAAGGCCGACAAGGCGCTCGACGAGCTGACGGCGGTCCGGGCGGCGCTCCGGCGCGCGGCGCCGGGCGACCTCATCGTCTGCTGCGTGGACGATGCGATCGGCGTGTACCGCGAGGCGATGGCCGCCGCGGGCTCGGGCCGGGGCACGACCGCGTTCGCCGACCCGGGCGAGCTCGAGGTGCCGGAGGGCTGATGAGCCGGCTGGCCCGGCTGGACGTCGACGCCTACCGGACGTGGCTCGAAGCGGAGTCGTTCAGCGGCGTGGTCCATGTCGCGGGTGACGATGACGAGGAACCGGTCACGATCGCACTGGGCCTGGCCGATCGGGTGGCGAGCGTGGCGAATCACCTCGGAACGCGATTCGGGGTCGCGTCCACGGCGAAGATGATCACGGGCCTGGCAATCGCCCGGCTCGTCGATCGCGGGGTGCTTCACTACGAGGACCGCTACGTCGATCTCGTCGGCCTCGGCCTGCGGCCGCGAGACCTCGATCCGCGCGTCACCCTCGAGCATCTCCTGAGCCATACGTCGGGCGTCGGCGACTATGCCGACGAGTACGACGGACCGCCGTTCGAGGCGATCTGGGAGACGACCCCACCGGGCACGATCCGAGGCCCGAAGGACACCCTCCGGCTGATGCTCGACCTGCCCAGGACGAGCGATCCGGGTGAGGCCGCCCGCTACAACAACGGCGCATACATCCTCCTCGGCGTCGCGATCGAGGAGGTGACGGGTCGGTCGTTTCCGGACGTCGTCGCGAGCGATGTGTTCGAGCCGCTCAAGATGGCCAACAGCGGGTATTGGCCCCTCGACGGGCTTACGCAGGACCTCGCGATCGGCTACCTGCGGCCCGCCCCGGACGCCGCGGAGGGCACGCCCGCGGCGACCTGGCGAACGAACGTCCACTCGATGCCGGCCCTGGGCGGGCCCGATGGCGGGGTCCAGTCGACGGCACCCGACCTCGTCCACGCCCTCGACGGGCTGACCGGGCGCGGGCCGATCGGCGGTCCGTTCCTGGGCGCGACGA
Organism: Chloroflexota bacterium; assembly: GCA_031365595.1. Taxonomy (GTDB): domain Bacteria; phylum Chloroflexota; class Limnocylindria; order Limnocylindrales; family CSP1-4; genus CF-46. Next base: position 2,318 of record JANLYK010000158.1, read on the forward strand.
CCCGCACCCGGATGACGACACCTGTGGCGATCAGCCCCGAGGAGAAGGTGGGCTATGGGTTGGGCATGATCCGTGCCGGCGCGGGAGGGGGCGCCCGGGCCGGGCACTCGGGCGATGACCCGGGCTTCAGCTGCCGCTGCTGGGCCTACGAGGGTGGCGAGCGCGTCGTCGTCATCTCCAACGTGACGGAGGGCGCGTGGCTGCCGTTCAAACGACTCGAGGAGCTGTTGACCGAGGCGGCCGCCGGTTGACGTCCGCCGCCCGGTTGACATTGGCCGCCGCCCGAGTATCGTGCTACTTGTGAGTAGCCCGTTGTTGCTGATCCTGACCGCTCTCGCCGGCACGTTCACGATCGGGCTCGGCGTCGTTCATGTCGCGATCCCGAGGCTCGTCGGGTTTGAACGCGCGATCGGGCGTAACGGCGCCCTCGGATCGGCCAACGGGCCGCCGCTTCCGGGCACGATCGGGGCAGGACGCTTCACGTACCGCGTCCGCCGGAGCGACCTGGTCGGCCTCGC
>JANLYK010000309.1:0-2284 GCA_031365595.1 Chloroflexota bacterium
GAAGGTCGACTCGCGAGCCCCGAGATCGGGAGCCGCGCCCGCGAACTGCGCAGCCGTCATGGCGACGACGGTCGCGCCGCCCCGCTCGTACCACGCGGTCCCCATGTCGATCGCCGGGCTGGTGGAGGAGAGTGTCCCGTCGGCGTTCAGGAGCGGCAGGGCCGTGACCGTCGTGGCCGAATCGACGTTGCTGGACTGCGCCGCGGTCCCGTTGCCGGCCACGAGGTTGAACGCCGCGATCGAGGTGCCATCGACGCCCTTGAGTCCGAGGTTCGTCGAGCCTGTCACGATGTTGTTGACGGCCACGACGTTGTCGCCGCCGCTCAGGCCGTGGTTGTTGCCGCGGAAGGTGTTGTTCACGATGGTGAACGGGTCCAGCAGGCTGGCCGCGCGATAGTCTTCGCCGGACTGCCCGCCGTCCATCAACCCGATCCCGGCCCGGCCATTGGTGTCGATGAGGTTGCGCTCGATCCGGAACGATCGATCGGACGCCCCGAGTTCGTCGATCACCTGGATGCCGTCCTGGCCGTTGGTCGCGATCGTGTTGCCGGTGATCAGGATGTCGCGCCGGGCGGTGAAATCGCTGAGGCGGATCTCGATGCCGTCCTCGTGGTTGTTCCTGAGCGTATTGCCCTCGACCACGGCGGATGTCGCGCCGTCGAGGTCGACGCCGTCGTCGGTTCCGCCCTCGACGATGTTGTTGCGGACCTCGGCCGAGTACGTCAGCCCGTTCACTTCGCCGATATCGATCCCGTCGTCAAAGCCGATGATGTGGCTATCAGTGACGCGCACGGATGCTGGAGCGTGGATCCCGTCGACGACACCGCTCGTGCCCGGCGTCACGCGGATCGTGAGGCCCACGACCGCGCTTCCGGAGCCACCGGGCCCGATCGTGATGCCGGCGGAGGTGGGATCGACCTGGATGATGGTCGTGTCGATGACCGCTCGGTCGCCACTGAGCAGGAACTCCGAACCGAGCGTGATGGCCTTGTTGTCGATCACGACGTGCTCGGCATACTGGCCGGGCGAGACGATGACCGTGGCGCCGTTCGTCGCCGCGTTGACGCCGGCCTGGATCGTCGGCTGGTCCTGCGGGACACGAATCGGCCGTGCGCCCTCGACGGTGAACGAGCTGGTGCTGGTCGCGACGCCGCCGGGACTCGTCACCTGGATCGGGCCCGAGACGGCACCGGCGGGGACCGTGACCCGGAGCTCGCCGTCGGAGATGACGCTGTACGCGGCCGAGGTGCCACCGATCGTGACCCGCGTCGCGCTGCTCAACCTGCTCCCGAGAACGGTGACGCTCGATCCGGGCGGCCCGGATGCGGGGGAGAACGAGGTGACCGTGGGGACCGCGCCTCCGGTCGTGGTGAACTCGACGTGGAGTCGCGCCCGCACCGTCGTGCCCTTCTCATACGAGCTGGCCACCCGATGACCGGTCCCGGTGATGATGATCGCGAGGGCGTTGCCGGACACCCAGCCGCTCCGCGCCACGACCGCCTGGACGACGGACGACAGGTCCGGCGTCCGCTGATCGGCCCCGGCCGCGCCGACCGTCGGCCACGCGAGCGGACTCCAGGCGACGGCGGCACTCGTTCTCGTCCGGGCCGAGATGTTGAAGTTGGCCCCCGTGAAGGCCTCGGCCGTGTCAGCGTCCTGGGCCTGGATCGACACCGTCGTCGGATCGCTGGTCGCCTCATCCGTCGTGAACTGGACGGAGCTTGCGGTGATCGTCGCCCCCGGGGGAATGGCGACGCCCGTGAAGCGCATCCCGATGACCTGATTGCCCCTGGTGCCGTCGGCGACGAGCTCGAGGTCCGTGCTCGCCAGGGACATCACGCCGACCGATGACTCCTCGGCGTCGTCGGCGCCGGTGGCGATGGACACGTCGAGCAGTTGGGGCACATCCGCGGCAGAGATCGCGGAGGGTGCGAATGCCTGGCTGACCAGGACCGAGCCGGCGATGAGCGCGACGAAACGCCAGCGCGGGTTGGTGCTGCGAGCCTGCCGAGTACGCGCCAAGGCGAAGCCCCCCAGGGCATCAGGCCCGCGGTGGACCGGGCCGTGAGCGCTGAGGGTACTACGCGACAGGAATGGCGGCGTTGCTAGCGCGCCGCTCCAGCCGCGGCCTCGCGTAGCCCGCGACCCGCGATCCCGTGCCCGCCGGTCGGCGGGACGTGATCCCCGATCCAGAGCGCGAACGCCAGCCGGTGCTGGGCGTCGCCGCCGGACCGGCCGGGTGCGCCCTTGACGACCGCATCGAGCTCCATCAGGCCGTCGATCG
>JANLYK010000176.1:0-4437 GCA_031365595.1 Chloroflexota bacterium
AAGACCCCGGCGATCAGCGGGCGGTCCACGTCGAGCACTGCCTCGCGCTCCACGATCGAGGCCAGGCTCAGGACCTGGTAGAAGTCGAGCCCGCGTGTGGCCGGAACATCGAGCCGGTCGCCGATCGCATTGACGAAGCCGTCGAGCATGTCGCGGACGAGCTCCTCGGCGGTCGTGTCGGGCAGGACGCGGTACGTCGCGGGCCACAGGAACCCCTCCAGCGAGGAGCCATCGGGCAGGACGTCGCGGATCGTCGGGTAGTCGGCGAGCAGCTTGGCGGTCGGGTGCTTGGCCAGCTTGTAGAAGTCCGCCGCGTCCAGGGCAAGCTCGCTGATCGTTTCGAGCTTGGCGGTGATCTGCTCGAGACGCAGTCCGGTGCGCAGGGCGATCTCGACGTAGTGGATCTGCTCGGGGTTGAGGAGCGCGTCCACGATCTGGTCGGGCGTCATCGACTTGCGCAGAATGAACGAGCCCGAGGCGAGCTGCTTGGTCAGGTCCTTCTCGGTGGCGATGAACACGAACGCCCGGCCATCGACCAGGAACCCGTTCTCCTCCAGCCGGTTGGCGATCGTCCGGGCGCTCTCGCCGTCGTTGACGACGAAGGCGACCTGGGCGGTATCGGCCGACGCGGGCTTGGTCAGACTGTCGCCGATGTCCTCCTTGACCAGGTCGGCCACGAACGGCATGTCGAGCGCCGCGGGGTTGTCCGACGCCCAGCCGACGATCGCATCGCGCACGAGCGGGCGAAGGGCCGTGACCAGCAGGGTGACGACGATCCCACCGAGGACGAGCGCGAACAGGAGGAACTTGATGAACCCGGGAATCCCCCGGCGCCGATCGTCCTTCCAGCCGTTGCCGCCGCCGTTGTAGCCCCCGCCGCCGCCCTTGCGCCCCGACGTCTCGACCGCGTACTCCGGCTGCCATGCGTCCTGGTACGTGCCGGGTTCCGCCGGCCGAGCCTGGTTGCGGTCGCGGGCACGGCCGCCGGAGCGGATCGTCATCGAGGGCTCTCCGTGTCTGGGGTCGGGGCGGCGACCGAGGCGGCTGCCCGGGCGTCGAGCTCGTCCTGGAGGATGATCGCCGCCGCCTCGCGATCGACGCGGGCGCGGTACGCATCGCGCTGGGTCCGGCTCGGCGGTCCCCCCGAACGTCCGCGCTTCATCGGACCGAGGCGCTGCTCGGCGAGATGGCTGCTGAGTCGCTCGTCACGATAGCCGAGCGACGCGGAGACGTGCGGCCGGACGGCGTCGACCCAGGCGCGCGTGATCGCCGCCTGGCCGCCCTCGCCCCCGGACACGTCGAGCGGCAGGCCGACGACGATCTCGGTCGCGCCCTGCTCTGCGGCGACCCTCTCGACGGCCGCGGCGTCGGCCTCGATCGTCGTGGCGCGGCGGAGTGTGGTCAGGGGCATCGCGATTCCGGCGCTGTCGGCGACGGCCACGCCGATCCGGCGCTCGCCCAGGTCCAGGCCGAGGATCCGGGTCACGGGGCGGTGGAGGCGGGGAGCTGCGAGGGCGGCGGGGTCCCTGCCGCCGGCCCCTCCACGATCGTGATCTCGAGGCGGGAATCCATCGTGGGCACGGTCTTGACCCAGTCGGGCCAGAGCGTGACGACCGCGTCGCCATACGGGGCGAGGGCGGCACGGGCGTCGGCCGCAGTCCGGCCCTTGGCGAGGTTGCGAAGCGTGGCAGCGTCGACGACCGCGACCCCGATCGCGTGCGCCGTGGCCTCGAAGGTCACCTGGCCGTCCTCGCCGACGCTGCCCGCGCCGACGACGATGTCGATCGACCCGTCGACGATCCGCTGGTCCGCGCCGACCGCTTCCGAGAGCCGTGCCTCGGCGATCGATTCGACGGGCCTCGGATCCACCGCGATCACGGTCCCATTCGCGGTGATCCGGATGTCGAACGTCTCGATCGCCTGGCCCACGAACGCCTGGGGATCGCCATCGACCACGATCTCCCCGAGGACCTTGGTCTGCGGGAAGAGAGTCGTTCCCTCGGGCGCGTGCGCCCCGGCGGCGATCGCGGCGTCGAAGGCGGCCTCGACGTCGGCACGGACCGCGGCGACGGCCGCGTCGACCTCTTCCTTCGTCACCTCCGGTGTCACCGTCCGCAAGCCGCCGGCGGTCGGGTCGGGGTTGTTGACCTTCAGAAACTCCGGGTTCTCACCTTGCGGAACCGACCGGATCGAGTTGGCAGGGACGTTGCCGGCGGTTCCGTCCTTGACGGCCTCGATCGCGACCGATCGCGACGAGGGCTCGATGCGGCCGGGCGGGAAGATGAGGGTCGCCCGGGGCAGCGTCACGGTTGCGACCGTCCCGAAGCGGACTCCTCCCTCGGTCGAGACGACGCTGCCCGCGACGATCGTGTTCGGGGCGGTCGGGTCGTAGTTCTGGAACGTCACCGAGCCCTTGGCCGGGGCCAGTTCGACGTGGGTTCCGGTCGTGTCGAACGTCTGCGACGCCTCGACCGGGACATCGAGGCGAACCGCAGGCACGACGCCGTTGGCGACATCCACCACGGTCGCGGCAGGATCCGCGGACACGGAGATCGGGATCGGGCCGATCGGCTCGCGCCGCGGGGTGATGCGGATCGAGGCGGATGGCAGGAACAGGTACGCACCGACCCCGACCACGATCGCGGCCAGGCCCACCAGACCGACCAACGCCAGGATCGGGGCGCGGACGCGACCGCCGAAAAGCGCCGGCAGTCCGATCGCTCCGGCAGTCTCGGGATCGCCGTCGTCGTTAGCCTGACCGGCGCGCCGGTCGTCGCGACTCGGGCGGCCCGCGGCCGGCCGCGTCGGCGCCAGGTCGGCGGTCGGCGTGGGGGGCTGCCACGCCGGATCTCGGACGGGCTCGGTCGCCCCCGCGCCCGCGCTGGCCGCGGCCGTCCCGGTCGCGATCTTCGTCGTCTCGTCCGGGTCGGGCGGCGGGCGCTTCGGCCGCTGCGACTTGCGCGGCGACGCGGGCGGGATCGCGGGCTCGACGTTTGGATCCGGTGGCACCACGACCGTCGCGCTGGCCGCGAGGGTTGTTGCTGCGACCGCCGCCGCCGTGCCGGAGCGGGCCGCGTTGTCGTCGTGCGAGACCGCGTTGTCGTCGTCCGCGACCGCGTCGACGATCGGGGCCGCCGGGCCGGTCTCACTCGCCGCTCCCGCGCCGGCCGCCGGCTTGGCCTGCGACGATTCGTATTCCCCCACGGAGCCAAACACGGGCAGTCCCGCCGACGCCGCGAGCGAGCGCGATCCCGCGTCTCCGGACACGATCGAGAGGCGCTTGTTGCTGACGAGAGCCTCGCGCGACAGGAGCCGGAAGTTCATTCGCGACGTGGCGATCCGCGAGCCGTAGGGCACGACGAGGGCGACCTTCGTGCCCGCGGCCGACCGGATCCGCGACGCGGCCGACGTGATCTCGTCGTCGACGTCGAGATAGACGATGCCTTCAGCCATGCCCGTGAAGCCTAGCGCGCAAGGGCTAGACCTTCATCGCGCGGAGGACCCGGCGCAGGGCGGCGTCGAGCGGATCCTCGGTCGTCTGGAGCTCGATCGCCTGGTAGGCCAGCCCCAGCGGGGTCACGTCCTGCTGGTCGACCAGGAGGTCCGTGGCGTCGGTGATCGTCTCGACGATCGACGGACCCATGACCACGACCTCCGGCGGCCGGGCGAACGAAAGCTTGCTCCAGAACCGCTCCGAGCGAAGGGCAGCTTCGATCTCGGGCAGGCGCGAACCGCCGCCGCACAGGTAGATCCGGCCGGGCAGGAGATCCCCTCCCCCGAGCTCCTCCATCACCAGCTCGACCCCGGCCGCCCACACCTCGACGTCCTCGCCGACGATCGTGGCGATCTCGTCGCGCCGGGCCACGGTCAGCCCGCGCGCGTAGTCGACCTTGGCCGACTCGGCCCGCGGAAACGGCAGGTCGAGCCGGTCGGCGATGCTCTTGGTGAACGCCCGGCCACCGAGGGCGAACATCCGGGTGCCCTCGATCCCGCCCTGGCGGACGAGCGCGATGTCGGTCGTGCCGCCGCCGACGTCGACGAACAGCGCCCCGGACTGGCGGATCTGCTCCGAGCCGAGGACGCGGGCGACGGCATACGGCTCGGCGACGATCTCGAGGAGCTCCAGATCGAGCTGCGAGGCCACGGTCTGGAGGGCGCCGAGGTGGACGAGCGGGGCGAACGCATTGAAGATCCCGATCTTGACGTGGCGCCCCTGGAACCCGACCGGGTTCGTGAGCGCGAGCCGTCGATCGAGGCGCCGACGATCGCGGCGTGGACCAGCCGGACGTCGACGTTCGGCAGCCCGGTCTCCCAGGTGATCGACCGCTCCGCCTCGCGCAGGGCCTCGCGCTGGACGCTGTCGATCAGCTTCTGGAGCTCGGCCTCAGTGATCGGGACGTCAGGCTTCTTGCGCTCCTGGCTGCTGTGGGTCGTGAA
>JANLYK010000315.1:0-1596 GCA_031365595.1 Chloroflexota bacterium
TGGGTGCCCGGACGTCGACCGTTGCGAAGATCGACGGGGTCGACCAGCGGGTCGACGCGGACGTCGCGATCGTCGATACCGGCATCACCGCGGTCGCCGACCTGAACGTGGCCGGCGGCTACAACTGCTCCACCGCGGACCCTGGACTGTGGCGCGACACGTACGGCCACGGGACGCATGTCGCGGGAACCGTCGGCGCGATCGACAACGGCAGCGGGGTCGTGGGTGTCGCGCCGGGCGTCCGCCTGTGGGCCGTCAAGATCCTCGATGACACTGGCGAGGGCCTGCTGAGCTGGTACGTCTGCGGGCTGGACTGGATCGCGGCGCAGCGCGACCCGGTGGACCCGAGCCGGCCGCGCTTCGAGTCCGTGAACATGAGCGTCGCCAAGTACGGCAGGGACGACCAGAACTGCGGAGACACCAACAGCGACATCCTCCACCAGGCCATCTGCCGACTCGTCTCGAGCGGGGTCACGGTCGTGGCCGCCGCCGGCAACGACGGGAGCAGCGCCTCCGCCCGGGTCCCGGCCGCGTACAACGAGGTGATCACCGTCTCCGCCCTGGCCGACACCGACGGCAAGGCGGGCGGGGCCGGCGGCAACCGTTGCTTCTCGTGGGGGACGTACGACACGGACGACACGTTCGCCGATTTCAGCAACTACGGCTCGGACGTGGACCTGATCGCGCCCGGCAAGTGCATCTGGTCGACCGTGCCCGGCGGCTACAAGTACAGCTCGGGAACGTCGATGGCGGCGCCCCACGTCGCGGGCGCCGCGGCGCTCCTCAAGGCGAGCAGGCCGGGCCTGACTTCTGCCGAAGTGCGCGAGGCGCTCCAATATCTCGGCAAGCTCGACTGGACGACCTCGTCCGACCCCGACGCGTATCACGAGAAGATGCTCGACGCGTCCCGGATCGGGCCGCGCGGCAGCTTCTCGGTGAGCGCCGGTCCAGAGGTCATCGCCGGCGAGAACGGCGGTCCGGCCCGGATCGCGATCTCCGTCGGCCGCTCGACGACCTCGTTCGAGCGCGTCCGCTTCAGCGTTACCGGACTGCCTGCCGGCGCGACCGCCAGCTTCGACGCGATGAGCGTCTATGGCTTCGGGCCCGCCACCTCGACCCTCACCGTCAATCTCCCGAACCCGACCCCGAGCGGCACGTACTCGCTGACGATCGTCGGCAACGAGCACGGGACGACGCACGCGGCCGTGGCGACGATCAAGGTCTCCGGCGACCGGCCCGTCGCGTCGCCTCCGACGGCCGCCGCACGGAAGGGCTACGCCCTCGGTTCGACGACCGTCGCCAGCCTGGTCAGGTGGCCCGCAGCCACGGACGCCTCCACCGCGGTCGCCGGCTACGAGCTCCAGACGGCGGTCGACGCCGGAAGCTGGAGCCCGACGGTGGCAACCTCCGCGACCGTTCGCTCGGCGACCGTCACCCAGACCATCGGCCACGTGTACCGGTTCCGGGTGAAGGCCCGCGACGCCGCCGGCAACTGGAGCGCCTGGGCGGAAAGCCCGACCTTCACGAGTTCCCTCGTCTCCGATCGATCGACCGCGATCCGCTACAGCGGCACGTGGAAGAAGGCGCTGTACGCCC
>JANLYK010000036.1:0-7290 GCA_031365595.1 Chloroflexota bacterium
CCGAGCTCCTGAGGCGCGACGCTGGCGCCTCGCTGAACGGGCATCCGATGAATGACGATGCGCGGCCCACGGGATCGGCGGATGCTCGGCCGTCCGGCATCGACGAGCGCGCCGCGGTCACGACTGGCGCGCCATCATGACGATCCGGTCGGAGCGGCATGCGGCTCTCGGTCGCGGCCTGTCGTCGCTGATCCCCCAACGCGCCCAAGCGTCATCGACCACTGAAATCCCGCTGGATCGGATTCGTCCCAATCCGCGCCAGCCGCGCCAGCGCATGGACCCGGCGGAACTCGAGAGCCTTGCGGGCAGCATCCGTGAGCACGGAGTCCTTCAGCCGATCCTCGTGACGGAGACGCTCGACGGCTACCAGCTCGTTGCCGGCGAACGCCGGTTCCGGGCAAGCCAGCAGGCCGGCCTCGAGCGCATCCCGGCCGTGATCCGGCAGCTCGCCGATCGCGACCAGCTGGAACTGGCGCTCGTCGAAAACCTCCAGCGTGCGGATCTCGGACCAATGGAGGAGGCCCACGCCTACGAGGCCCTCGTGACGGAATTCGGCCTGACCCACGAACAGATCGCCCAGCGTGTCGGGCGGGCCAAGTCCACGATCACGAACACGCTCCGCTTGCTCGACCTCGACCCGAAGGTCCAGGAGGCACTCGTGCAGGGCCGCCTGACCGAGGGCCACGCCCGGGCAATCGGCGGCCTGCCGGTGGAGCACCAAGCACGCGCGGCGGCAAGTGTCGTGGACCAGCAGTTCTCGGTCCGCCAGACCGAGGAGTTCGTCCGTCGCCTGCGCGAGCCGCGCCCGGCGCCGGCGGCAACCGCGCGCGCAGTCGATCCCGACTTCGAGCGGGTCGAGGACGACCTTCGCCGACGGCTCGGCACGAAGGTGACCCTCGCGCGCTCCCGCAAGGGTGGCCGGATCATCATTGAGTTCTACAGCGACGAGGAGCTCGGACAGCTCTATGACCGATTGATCGGAGGACCCGCGTGACCGAAGAAGCCGCCCAGCCGCAAGCATCGACCGCGGGCAAGACCCCGCGGCGATCCAAAGCTGCGAGTGGCTCCGACTACAACGCAGCGAGCATCCAGGTCCTCGAAGGCCTCGAGGCGGTCCGCAAGCGTCCCGGCATGTATATCGGCTCGACCGACGAGAGTGGCCTCCACCACCTCGTGTGGGAGGTCGTCGACAACTCGATCGACGAGGCGATGGCCAGCCAGGCAACGAAGATCTTCATCACGATCAAGGGGGACGGGACCGTCATCGTGGTCGATGACGGCCGCGGCGTTCCCGTCGGCAAGCACGCGACCGGAAAGGACGCCCTCGAGGTCGTCCACACCGTTCTGCACGCTGGCGGCAAGTTCGGTGGCGGAGGCTACAAGGTCTCCGGGGGCCTCCACGGCGTCGGGGTCAGCGTCGTGAACGCTCTGTCTGAGTGGATGCGCGTCGAATCGGCCCGGGATGGGGGCGTCTGGGCGCAGGAATACGCCCGCGGCAAGCCACTGGGACCGGTCAAGAAGATCAGTCCGCAGGGTGATCGACGCGGCACGACGACAAGCTTCCGGGCTGATCCGGTGATGTTCGAGACCACCGAGTACTCGTTCGAGACGATCAGCCAGCGGATTCGGCAGTCCGCGTACCTGACCAAGGGCGTCTGGATCACCTTCGTCGACGAGCGAACCGACCGTGAGCGGTCGTTCTATTTCGAAGGTGGCATCCAGTCGTTCGTCCGGCATCTGAATCGCAACAAGGAAGTCCTCAACAGCCGCCCGATCTACGTCGAGCAGCTCGACAAGACGACGCTCGTCGAGGTGGCGCTCCAGTACAACGACACGTATACAGAGAACGTCCTCTCGTTCGCCAACAACATCAACACGGTGGACGGCGGGTCACATGTCACCGGGTTCCGGGCGGCGCTCACCAGCTCGTTGAATGACTGGGCGCGCCGTGCGGGGGTGCTCAAGGACAACGACGCCAACCTGGCCGGTGACGATGTCCGTGAAGGGCTCACCGCCGTCGTCAGCGTCAAGTTGACCGATCCTCAGTTCGAGGGTCAGACAAAGGCGAAGCTCGGCAATGCCGAGGTCAAGGGCCAGGTCCAGACCGCGGTGGCGGAGAAGCTCGGCCAGTATCTCGACGAGAATCCCGGCGACGGCCGTCGAATCATCGAGAAGTGCCTCACTGCGGCTCGCGCCCGCGATGCCGCGCGCAAGGCCCGCGACCTCGTCCTGCGCAAGGGCGCCCTCGACGGCCTATCGCTGCCGGGCAAGCTCGCCGACTGCCAGGAGCGCGATCCGGCTCGCAGCGAGCTGTATCTCGTGGAGGGCGATTCGGCGGGTGGATCGGCCAAACAAGGCCGGGACCGCCGATTCCAGGCGATCCTGCCTCTCCGCGGCAAGCTCCTGAACGTCGAGAAGGCGCGCCTGGACAAGATCGTGGCGAGTGAGAACGTCCGGCCCCTGATCATCGCCCTCGGCGCCGGGATCGAGGGGATCGGCGACAGCTTCGACATCACGAAGCTGCGCTACCACCGGATCATCATCATGACCGACGCCGACGTTGACGGCGCCCACATCCGAACGCTCCTCCTGACCTTCTTCTACCGGTTCATGCCGCAGGTCATCCACAACGGCTACCTGTACATCGCCCAGCCGCCGCTCTACCGGGTGTCCACCGGCAAGGTCACCAAGTACGCCCAGTCCGAGAAGGAACGTGATCGGATCGTCAAGGAAATGGACCGCAAGAACGTCTCGGTCCAGCGGTTCAAGGGCCTCGGCGAGATGAACGCGGATCAGCTCTGGGACACGACGATGAACCCCGAGACGCGGACCCTCCTGCGCGCCGAGATCGACGACGCGGTTGCCGCCGACGCGATCTTCACGATGCTGATGGGCGAGAAGGTGGCTCCGCGAAAGCAGTTCATCAACACCGAAGCACGCAAGGTCCGGAACCTTGACGTCTGAAGTCCGCGCGGTCGGGCGTGCCGGGCAGATCGTTGAGGTCGCCCCACACCGCTGCTTCGCGTGTGGCGCACTGAATGAGCACGGAATTCATCTCGACCTGCATGTCGATGGCGATCGTTGCTGGACCGAACTGGCCCTGCCCGACCGATTCCAGGGCTGGGACGGCATCGCCCACGGCGGGATCATCTGCACGATCCTCGACGAGGTCATGGCCTGGTCCCTCGCCGCGACCGACAACTGGGGCCTGACGGCGCGTATGAACGTGGAGTTCAAGCGTCCGGTCCGCCTCGACGTCCCGATCCGGGCCGAGGGCTGGACCACCGCCCAGCGCCGCCGGATCATCGACACCGAAGCCAGCCTGGTGGACCTCACGACCGGCGGCGTCCTGGCGACCGCCACCGGCACGTACGTCGCCGCCGATGCCGAACGGAAGCGCGAGCTCCAGGCCCGCTACGGGTTCCGCCTCACGGACGCCGCGTCTGCCGGCGCCATGCTCAACGGGAGCCGCGGATGATGCCGTCCCCGGCGAGCCCTGACGCGACCCGGGCGATCGCCTTCGTCCTCGATCGGCGCCCGGCCGCGGAGGCCCTCGGCCGGCGCCTGGCCGACGAGACCGGCGACCCGGACGCGTTCGCAGCCGTGCTCCGAAGCGGCCTGACCCGGCTGGCCGACGCCGAGTACCTCGCCGGCCAGCGTCGCGTGGCCCCCGGGATCGGTCGGCTCCATGGCGTTCGCTGGCCCTTGATCGAGGGCGTCAAGCGCGGCTTCCGGGCCGCCACTCGGCGCGAACGGACCTCGAACTGGCTGTTCATCGTCGATCGCCTCCTGCGCGAACCCGAGCTCGAAGCCCGCTGGTTTGCCTTCGGCCTCCTCGAGCGCCTGGTCGTCGACGACACCGAGCGTGCATGGCAGCTCCTCCGCCGGGCAGCGCGCGAGGCCGGTGACTGGATCACCGTCGACAGCCTCGCCCACCCGGTCGGGCTCGGTGTCCTCAACGAGGAATACCGCTGGGCGGAGCTCGAGCAGCTCGTCTACAGCCCCTCGCGCTGGGAACGGCGCCTCGTCGGGAGCACGATCGCCACGATTCCGTTCATCGATCGCAACCGCGGTCGCCGGCCCGAGGTCGCCGGCCACGGCCTGGGACTCGTCCGGGAGCTGATCGGCGACGCCGAATCCGACGTCCAGAAGGCCCTGGCCTGGGCGCTCCGTTCGATGGCCGCCGTGGATCGCGCTGCCACCACGCGCTTCCTCGATGCCGAGGCGTCCGTCGCGGCGACGACCGCGGACGGTCATCGAACGTGGGTGATCCGGGATGCCCTCGTGAAGCTGGAACCCGGCGATGCGGACCGGATCCGTGCCCGGTTGGCGGGGATTCGTCGCCGCTCGGGTGCCCCTGCGACCTCGAGAGCGTCGGAGACCGCCCAGCGGTTCGGCGCCGGCCTGCTCGGCGCGCGGATGCCCGAGCCGCCACTCGCATGATGACACACACGAACGTTCGTTAGGAGAGCCTGACCCGTGACCGACGACCTGGGCGACATCCGAGCCATCCGCATCGAGGACGAGATGCGGGTGAGCTACCTCGATTACGCGATGAGCGTGATCGTGGCCCGCGCCCTGCCCGACGTCCGCGACGGACTCAAGCCCGTCCATCGCCGGATCCTGTACACGATGGGCGAGATGGGGCTGAGCGCCACGAGCTCGTTCCGGAAATGCGCCGCGATCGTCGGCGAGGTGATGGGCAAGTACCACCCGCACGGCGACGTCGCCCTGTACGACGCCCTCGTCCGGCTCGCCCAGGACTTCTCGATGCGCTACCCGCTCGTCGACGGCCAGGGCAACTTCGGCTCGGTCGACGGCGACAGCGCCGCGGCCATGCGCTACACGGAAGCGCGCCTGACCGCGATCGCCACCGAGATGCTCGACGACATCGACAAGGAGACCGTCGACTTCGAGGACAACTACGACGGCACGCAGAAGCAGCCTTCCGTCCTGCCGGCCAAGCTGCCGAACCTCCTGATCAACGGCAGCAGCGGGATCGCGGTCGGGATGGCAACGAACATCCCGCCCCACAACCTGACCGAGATCTGCGACGCGACCATCGCCCTGATCGACGATCCGGACATCACCTCCGACGACCTCTCGAAGCTCGTCCTCGGCCCGGACTTTCCGACGGGCGGGACGATCTATCGGTTCGAGACCCAGCGCAACCCGCTGACCGGCGAGAACGAGACGGTCGACGCGATCCGCCAGATGTACGCCCATGGCCGGGGCCGCGTCGTCATGCGTGCCCAGGTTGCCTTCGAGGAGGTCCGCGGCGACCGGATGGCGATCATCGTCAGCGAGCTGCCGTACCAGGTGAACAAGGCGTCGCTCCTGGAGAAGATCGCCGAACTCGTCAAGGACAAGCGGATCGACGGGATCAGCGACCTGCGCGACGAGTCCGATCGGGACGGGATGCGCGTCTACATCGAGATCAAGCGCGACTTCAACCCGCACAAGGTGCTGAACAACCTGTTCAAGCACACGTCGATGCAGATGGCGTTCAACATGAACATGCTCGCCCTCGTCGACGGCCAGCCCCAGACGCTGCCGCTCAAGAGCGTCCTCGTCCACTATCTCGACCATCGCCGCGATGTCGTCCGGCGGCGCACCGAGTTCGACCTCGGCAAGGCGCGTGCCCGGGCCCACATCCTCGAGGGCCTGAAGATCGCCCTCGACAATCTCGACGCGGTGATCCGCACGATCCGCGAGTCGGCCGACGTGGAGCTCGCCCGCACGAACCTGATGAGCCGGTTCGACCTGAGCGAGATCCAGGCCCAGGCGATCCTCGACATGCGCCTGGCCCGCCTCGCCGCCCTCGAGCGCAAGAAGATCGAGGACGAATACCTGAGCGTCATCCAGCTGATCGCCGAGCTCGAGGACATCCTCGCCAATCCGCAGCGCGTCCTCGGGATCATCAAGGACGAGCTCGCCGAGCTGAAAAAGAAGTTCGGCGGCGATCGCCGGACGCGGGTCGCCGACGACACCAGCCGGGAGATGACCGACGAGGACCTGATCGCCGACGAGGATGTCGTGATCACGATCAGCGGCCGCGGCTACATCAAGCGCCAGCCGGTGGCGACCTACCGCCGCCAGCATCGCGGTGGGAAGGGGATCATCGGCCACGTCACCCGCGAAGAGGACGCGGTCGAGCACCTGATCGTGGCCAATACCCACGACTGGGCCCTGTTCTTCACGAACCGCGGCCGGGTGTTCAGCGCCAAGGTCCACGCGATCGTCGACGCCAGCCGCCAGGCCAAGGGCACCCCGATCATCAACCTGCCGGGCGTCCAGGTCGAGGCCGGCGAGGTCCCCGTGGCCACGATCGTGCTCAAGGACTTCACCGCCGGGAGCTACCTCGTCCTGGCCACGCGCCAGGGCAAGATCAAGAAGACGCCGCTCGAGCAGTTCGAGCGTGTGCGCTCGACAGGCATCCGGGCGATCACGATCGACAGCAAGGACGAGCTCGCGTGGGTGGACGTCTCGACCGGTGACGACGACGTGATCATCGCCACCGCCCAGGGCAAGATCGCCCGCTTCCACGAGGACGAGGTCCGGGCGATGGGCCGCGACGCCGCCGGCGTGATCGGGATCCGCCTGGCCCGGGCCGGGGACTTCGTCGTCTCGATGAGCGTCGTCGAGCCCGAGACCGACCTGCTCGTCCTGACCGAGACCGGTTACGGCAAGCGCGTCTCCCTGTCGGAGTTCCGGCCGATGCATCGCGGCTCGCAGGGCGTCCGCCTGATCAGCCTCGAGGGCAAGAAGACCGGCAGCGTTGCTGCTGTCCAGCAGGTCACCGATGAGGACGAGGAGCTGCTCCTGATCAGCGCCGGCGGCCAGGTCGTCCGGACCGACGTGACGACGATCAATCGCCAGCACGCACAGGCCCGCGGGGTCATCACGATGCGGATGAACGAGGGCGATCGCGTCGTCGCGATCTCGGCCTTCCGGGCGGGGCTGGCGGAGCGCGATGGCATCGAGGACAATGGCGCCCCCGAGCCGGGCGGTAGCGCTCCGGCTCCGGGCGGCGGCGCGTGACGGCGCCGTGAGACCTCTGGCTCCGGAGGGCGTGGTGTACGCCGACCAGTTCGAGATCTACCACGGCAACGCCAACCCGGAGCTGGCCCGGAAGATTGCCCGTTGGCTCGGGACGGAGTGCGGCAAGGCCGAGGTCTTCCAGTTCGCCAACGAGAACATCTTCGTCAAGATTCTCGACAACGTCCGCGAGAAGGACATCTTCCTGGTCCAGCCGACATCGCACCCGGTCAACCAGTCGATCATGGAACT